>CAIYVS010000489.1 GCA_903929655.1 uncultured Bacteroidota bacterium
ATATGGCCATATTGAATTTTCAGAAACCGGATAAAATTGCTCTTCAAAAAGCAAATGAATTTGAAGCACAGTTTGAATTCCGTCCATTGGAACCCGGTTACGGTGTTACCATTGGTAATGCATTACGTCGTGTATTACTTTCTTCATTGGAAGGTTTTGCTATTACCTCTATCAGGATAACAGGTGCAGATCATGAATTTGCAACAATTAAGGGTGTGCTCGAAGACGTAACCGAGATCATACTTAATTTAAAACAGGTTCGCCTGAAAGCAATTAGCCAGGATGAAGTAGGTGGAGACAGGGTTGAACTGAACATTAAGGGTAAGGAAACCTTTACTGCCGGTATGATTGGTGAGCATCTCCCTAATTTCCAGGTAATGAATCCCGATCTGGTTATCTGCAGCATGGAGCCAAATACTAATTTTCATATAGAATTACATATAGGTAAAGGACGTGGTTATGTGCCTTCAGAAGAAAATCGCATGAAAGAAGGCCCTGCCGGTCTCATAGCGATCGATTCTATCTTCACACCTATCAAAAATGTAAAATATACTATCGAGAATACCCGTGTTGAACAACGTACGGATTTCGAAAAACTTATAATGGAAGTTATCACGGATGGCACTATTCACCCTGAAGAAGCAGTGAAAGAAGCATCACGTATCCTCATTCAGCATTTAATGATCATCACTGATGAGAATATTGCACTGGATACTAAACGTGAAGAAAAAGAAGCAGTTGTAGATGAAGAGACACTGCAAATGCGTAAAGTATTGAATACACCGCTTGAAGATCTGGAACTTTCTGTTCGTGCGTTCAATTGCCTGAAAGCCGCCAAGATCAATTCTTTAAGTGAACTGGTTCAGTATACACAGGAAGAACTGATGAAATTCCGCAACTTCGGCCAGAAATCATTATCTGAAATTGAGCAGGTTCTTCACGAACGCGGTTTACATTTCGGTATGGACATGAATAAATACCGTCGTTAAGAAGACTAAAACTATTATTTAGTGGAAAAGGAGCACACCTCTTTTTCCACTTTTTTTATTAACAAAGTACCTCGTAATTCCTTGACACGGTACGAGGGAAGATTCCGGCAGATGCCGGGAAAATTTAAAACAAAACGTCATGCGTCACGGAGACAAGATTAAAAATTTAGGCCGCACAGCCTCACATCGTTCAGCGTTAATGGCTAATATGGCCAGCCAGTTAATTGCGAACAAACGTATTACTACTACACTTGCAAAAGCAAAGGCCTTGCGTGTTTATGTAGAACCGATCATTACCCGCTCAAAGACAGATACTATGCATAATCGCCGTATCGTGTTCAGCTCTTTGCAGGATAAAGAATCCATCAAAGAACTGTTTGGGGTGATAGGTGATAAAGTTGCAGGTCGTCCTGGCGGCTATACGCGTATCATTAAATTGCCAACCCGCGTTGGTGATGCTTCTGACATGGCTATGATCGAATTAGTTGACTTTAATGATATCTACACTAAGGATACCAAAACAGCTGCTGCTAAGAAAACACGTCGCGGCCGTAGCAAAACAGTTGCTCCTAAAAAGGCTGAAACAGCTGCTTCTGCAACAACAGAAGCACCGGCTGCCGAAGCTCAGGGTACAGAAGAAAACAACGCTTAATTTATTTTGTAAGTATATTATTGTAAAGGCTGCCATTGGCAGCCTTTACTGTTTCTAGGTTTTGTTTCATATTTTTAGGTTCAAACCATTTGCAATGAAATATTTGGCCCTCCTGATATTTTTCATGTTTTCTGTCTCTGCTCTTTTTGCGCAAAATAATCCGGACAGGATAACGGAAATAAAAAAGTCAGTTGAACTTATCAATCATAAAAAGCTCAGCATCAGAACCATTTCAGGTTCCGGAGAAATCTTGGGAGAAACTACTGATGGTAGTGCAGTCTTAAAAGGATATTATGAAAATGACAACCTTAGAAAAATAGTCCTGGAAGTAGGTTTGTCAACCTGCAAAGATGTAAGCCAGTATTTTTTTGAGCAAGGTGCTCTCATCTTTGCCTACGAAAAGGAAGATGGATTTGTTTATGATGAAGTGAAAAATGACTTTGATTATCATAAAACACAGCATTTAATGGACTGCCGTTTTTATTTCGATCATGATAAAATAATTAAAACCCTTATTTCGGGTAATGCACGGTGCAATGTCACCCCTACCGGGAAAACTGCAGTTGATATAATAAATGAATGTTCCCGTTACATAGCTTTATTGAATAACAAAATGTAAAAAGCGCACGCTTAGGTATCTTATACCAATTAGACTTGTAAATTACACTAAAAAATAATACCTTTGGCGTATGCCAAAGAAGCTAACTATTGTTGTCAAAGAGAGTATTAAAGAACTCAAAGG
>CAIYVS010000490.1 GCA_903929655.1 uncultured Bacteroidota bacterium
AAATATTTTTTCCGCTTTTTTTCCTATCAGGGACATTTGGGTTCCGATTTGGGCTGTTTGGGGTATCTTTTTGAGTTGTTTGATTTCCTGTTTTTACCGGGGGTGAATGAGTTGAAATGTTGATTGCCTGCCTGTCGGCAGACAGGGTTGATAGCGATGCCCGATTTCCGGTCGTTTTTTGAAAAGTCGGGCATTTTGAGCGCAAGTAATTGATTATCAATAAAAATGCCGGGCATTGGATCGGGCATAAAATGCCCGATGTTATTACCTATGCGGACCGCGCCTATCGGTCGGGCAGGCCACGCCTTTCAGTCGGGCAGGCATTTTTAGCCTAAATTATTAGGGAAGATTGTCTGGCAGAGTCTCCTGCTTTTGGACGGGACAGGTTATATCCGCTAAAGCGAGACAAGTGTCAAAGAACTTATAAAAAATAAATAAATATTTTAAAATTTCATGATAAAGATACGAAATGAAGGCAGGGGAATCCAAATTTTTGTTGGAGATTGGCTCTGGGCGCGGGAAGAAAGTTATAAACAACATATTTATTTTTCATTTGCGTTTGTGAACTCGCTATCGCTTGGTTGTTAATGGGCTGGAAGGGTGCAATGGGGGCATATTGCCTTGAGTTATTAAAGGTGACTTATAAGCAAATGCAAGTATGTTGTTGCGCTGTACTTTTAAGAAATGGCAGAACTAACAATATTCTTATTAAATGACCAGCCCACCACATGCCCTTATTGTGGTGCAAGAGCTCAATGGGTAGATTTTTATGATTCAGACGGCGATTATCAAGTCAATCTTTGCTTGCAATATCCATGTGCGCATATCTTTTTGACTTGCGATGATGAGGAATTTGTGGAAAATGATTGGAGCAATGAAACGATAGCAAATGATAAAACTCAATAGCTTTAAATATATTTCCATATCTTAAAGCTATGAAGGAAGGGCAAAAACTATGGACTCGTGATGAATTAATCTTAGCAGTAAATCTCTATTGCAAATTACCATTCGGGAAGATGCATCAAAGTAACCCGGGAATAATACAACTTGCTAAATTAATTGGCCGAACCCCATCATCAATATCATTTAAACTAGTCAATTTTGCCAGTTTTGACCCTACATTGAAAGAACGGGGAATAAAGGGAGCTTCAAATGCAAGTAAACTTGATAAAGAAATTTGGGATGAATTTTATAATAATTGGGATGAAGCATTAATTGAAAGCGAAAAACTTTACGCAAAAGCAAAAAATACAACAGTTGAGAAGCTTAATAATATTGACTTGAGTGACATACCCAAAGAAGGATTGGAAAAGAGCCGTCTAGTAAAAACAAGAGTAAACCAATGCATTTTCAGAACAATTATTTTGGCAGCGTATAATAATAGATGCTGCATTACTGGTATTTCAAATCCTGAATTACTAATTGCTAGTCATATTATACCTTGGAGCAAAGATGAAAAAAATAGGATGAACCCAATGAATGGTTTAGCATTAAATGGGTTGCACGATAAAGCCTTTGAAACTGGTTTAATTACTATTGATGCAGGAACATATCAAATCAAAGTATCACCTCGTCTATACAAGAAGGATGCACCTTTAAGTATTAAGCAAAATTTTCTTGACTATGAAGGTAAAGAGATTTTATTGCCAGGAAAGTTTTTGCCGGATAGAAATTTTTTAAAAATACATAATGGAAGATTCAAAAGTTAAAGAATGAATATCCAGTTTAACTATTTATATCGCGATGCTGCCAATTATAAAAAACACCATTTTGAAATATTTTCAAATATTAACAGGATAAAATTGAGCGAAATTGAACAAGCGATAAAAAGCGCACTAATTGACGGCGAGTGGTTTTATGCAAGTGAGTGGAATCTTTGGGACCTGCACTTTGAAAAATGGGATAATGAACTAGACCATACTTGGCATGAATATGAAAGTGTCGAAGAAACAATTGAAGACACTACGAAAGGAGAAGATATTTTTTTATTCTTACAACATATTTCTACTAAGAAAAGTATAGC
>CAIYVS010000491.1 GCA_903929655.1 uncultured Bacteroidota bacterium
CAGGAACCTGGAATATTCACCATTAAAAGTTACCTATACAGCATATTTTTAAATCTCATTTCAAACAGCATCAAATACAAACAACCCGGAATATCGCCAATTATAAATATTTACAGCAGTAAAATAAATAATAAAATTCAACTCTGTTTTAAAGATAATGGACTTGGCATTGACCTTGCAAAGGAAGGTGATAATGTATTTGGGTTATTTAAGCGTTTTCATTACCATGTTGAGGGTAAGGGAATGGGATTATTTATGGTTAAATCACAGGTGGAACTACTAGGTGGGAAAATTACTGTTACGAGTGAAGTAAATAAAGGAACAGAATTTCGCATTAGTTTTGAATAAATTCACATAATATCTTCTGCCCCTGTTGTTCCGGATGTTAGCTTTGGTCATCCCGAATACAGAGATGCTATTCCGTTCTTCAAACAGCATCTAAGAACAGTAGCTCACTCAGCCCCACTGGTACAAGAATGCTGTTCAGCCTTGTGCTTAGCGTTCTTGTGCCAGAAGCTACACAAACAACACGCAGCATAGCTATCCCTCTCCTTTTTGCCTTTGTTGGTATTCGCAACTCTGCCGCCCTTGTTGTGTATGTAGGGCTGGCTTCGTGTGTTTGCGATACCAAGCATACCAAAAAACACCCTATTTTAAAAATTAGACGCTAATAGCTTTAAATTCGCTATCATCCGGTTCAAGAAATGTACCATAGGGTTCACTTGTAACATGAAAGCCGTCACAGTAGCGGCTTTTGTTTATTTAGCGGTATTCCCGAATGTTTACAAATTGATGATTTTCATTGTTAACTGGTTCGAATCTAATTAGGCCGGTTTATTTTGAGTGAGTAAGAACCCGCCTTCGGAAGCTGGCTGGTGTTTCGCCAACTTTTGATTTGAATAGCCTGTTAAATGCCGCCTCTGACTGATAACCCACTTTTTCTGCTATTGCGCTTATGTTTTCTTTGTTCTCCAATAAAAATTCTTTTGATCTTAAAATGCGCCAGTTCGTAAGATAAACTAATGGCGTTTCTCCCAGTAGCATTTTAAATTTTTTACAATACGGGGACCTTGACATGCCCGCTGCCACTGCAAGTTGGTCTAAGGTCCATTCTTTTTCGGGGGCGGCATGCATGCAATTTAAAGAAGTGCTGATTTGGGGGTCTTTGATCGCCCGGAGAAAGCCTTGTCCAACTTCGGCCTCTTCTGTATAGGCGCGTATAATTAAAATAAATACCACTTCTGCCAATCGCCCTAAAATCACCCTGCTACCTGCCCGCCCGGTGTTAAGCTCCTCATTCATAAACGCTGCAGACTGCTCCAGCCACAGCCTGATCTCGTTTTGATGACTATTTAATTTTATCACCTTAGGTAATGATTGTATAAAGGGGTGCAGCACTGATGAAGTGAATTCAAAATGGCCGCCAATCAACAGTGTTTCTTCATCATTACCCTGAAATAGAAGCTGCCCACTTTGAAGAGCCTTCACATAGTGAGCCGCCGGCACAGAAGCGTTGTCAGGGTGACCAAGTATACGGTGCGCAGCCCCATGTGGCACTAAAATAAAATCGCCCTCGTTCATTTTAATGATTTCTTCACCAGCAATGCTTACATAACATCTGCCTTTTAAAAGTCGCCAAAACTGTGAATATTGATCTTGTGCTATGGCCACTCCCCATGGCGCAGTGAAACGGATCTTTTGATAAACAACTCCTTTCAGCTTCAAACTATCTAAAACATCACTTAATGCATCCATGGTGGAAATAAATACGATTGAGCAAATTTAATGGACTTATTGCTACTGCTAATCTTTTGTGACTATATAATTTCGTGCACGGAAGAAGTTTCCAATTTAAAATCATTAACTCATAAAAACACACAATTATGACAACACAACAAGTAGCGGACCGTTATTACGAACTGGCAAAACAACTGAAATGGACAGCGATACAGGAAGAGCTTTATGGGCAAGACATTGTGAACAAAGAACCTGAACATGCTATTGCGATGGGTATTCCAACTCTTACAATAGGACTTGATGCTGTAAAGGCGAAAGGCGAAGAGCGGCGCAAACTAATTGAAGAGATTCATGGACAAGAGTGCAGTAAACCTGTGACAGGCGGCAAATTTTTTAGCGTATCCATGAGCAGAGACGTTACTTTTAAAGGTAAACCCCGGATGAAACTGGAGGAAATTGCTGTTTTTGAAGTTCACGATGACAAAATCGTTTCTGAGCAATTCTTTTATTAACAAATAGGCGCTTTGTGATAAAATAGAAAATTTTTGCCCCTCTTGGTGTTGTACAACCCTGCCGCCCTTGTTGTGTATGCAGGGCTGGATTTGCGCGCAGGCAATACCAACCGTTCTGCAGTTCATTTTCTGTTGAAAGACATCTCAATGTTAGGGAGGATAGTCTAGTAAGGTATCCTCAGCACAAAGATAAACCCCCATTCTTCTTGCTCATTTGGGTGAATGATGTTTGAAATAATGCAGTCGAACTCCCTTCTGCTATCCCCTATGCGGCTAAAACCTTCAAATCCTGAATAATCCGGTTCGATATTTGTAACAGGGATCACAGAGCTTGGAAGCCGCTGCAGCAATAGCTTTTGCTATTTATACCTTTTCGGACTGTTTGCAAATATTTCATTTGCAAGACTAATTGCTTCGAGTCCGAAAGGTTAACATTTTTTGCAATTGATTTTTATACTAACTTGTATCTATAAAAACTTCTTTTTTATGAACCAAAAATGGCACCATCTTGAAAAACTTACTGGTTTGTTCCGGTATCTTATTTACCCGCACTTCAAATGAATGCGGAAGACACTGAACC
>CAIYVS010000492.1 GCA_903929655.1 uncultured Bacteroidota bacterium
ATTATTAACATGGCATATCCCGCTGTAATATTTGGGTCTATTCCCCGACCATCTGGAGCTGGATACATTTGTTTAGCGATAAATGCCCCCAGCCTCAATATCAATGCCCGCCAAAGACAAACTCATGTCTTATAATTTCCCCGGCAACGTGCGGGAGTTAAAAGCTGTAATAGACCTTGCAGCAGTAATGTGTAGCAATAACGAAATACAGCCGGATGATATTACATTCAATTCTGTATCAGTAAACAACCAATTCCTGGCAGAGGAGAAAACACTAAAAGCATATACCTTGGATATTATCCGTTCGTTTCTGAAAAAGTATGACAATAATGTATTAAAAGTTGCAGATAAACTGGATGTAGGCAAATCAACGATTTATAAAATGATCCAGGAAAAAGAAATAATCATTTAAAAGAGATAGAATGAAAACAGCACTTTATCAGTATCGTAATGCCACTCTGACAAAAAATGAAAACAGTGATAATTTCAACGTGTCAGATGCTCAATTGGTTCTTTGCTTTGGTGCAAAAAGTTTATTAGAAGATGCAGATGTGTACCTTAAATTTAAAAAACAATTTGCCGGGGCAACAATAGCAATGTGCTCCACATCCGGTGAGATTTATGATAAAGAAGTATTTGATGACACCATTTCTGTAGCCGTTATATATTTTTCCGCTACACCTATCATAGCAAAATCAGTTAAAATAGGAGATTATGAAAGTACCTATGCCGCTGGCAAAGGTTTAATTGAACAATTTAGCCTTGAAGGCCTCACCTATTTATTGATCCTTTCTGATGGTAGTATTGTTAATGGTAGTGAGTTAGTAAAAGGCCTCAATGATGTTTCAAAACAGAAAATACTCATCACTGGCGGCCTCGCAGGCGATGGTAGTAACTTTCATTCAACACTTATTGGCCTCAACGCACAGCCTGAGAGTGGTATTATAGCTGGCATAGGCTTCTACGGAAATAAGCTGAAAGTTGGTCATGGTTCACAAGGCGGCTGGGATATGTTCGGACTTGAAAAGACAGTAACAAAGTCTAAGAGCAATGTGCTTTATGAGATAGATGGTAAAAACGCCCTTGAGATTTATAAAAAATATCTGGGCCCCGAAGCGCAGGCACTTCCCGGTTCAGCATTGTTATTTCCCCTTGCTATAAATTTACCCGTTTCAGGAGAGCAGGTTGTTCGCACCATTTTGTCTATTAACGAAGATGATGGTAGCATGACTTTTGCTGGCGATATACCAGAAGGCTCGCAGGTTAGATTTATGAAAGCAAATTTCGATAAAATAACTAATGCGGCGGCAGGTGCAGCGTTACAATCACATTCGGAAAATGCACATCCTCCTAAGTTTGCGCTACTCATCAGTTGTGTAGGGCGAAAATTAATATTACAGGCCAGGGTAGATGAAGAAGTAGAAGCCATAGACGAAGTTTTCAATCATAAAACCTTTTTAACAGGCTTTTATTCATACGGCGAGATATCTCCCATCCTGTCTGGCGGTGATTGTCAGTTACATAATCAGACTATGACTATAACTACATTCGATGAAATTGAATAAGCTTCTTGAAAAACAAATAAAAAAATTCTTCCCCGAAAATTTTCAAGCAAGGGAAGACTTCGAAATATTTATCAGCGCGGTTAATAATTCTTATAATGCTTATGAAAGAGACAAAGAATTGTCTGAGCGCGCATTCAAAATGACAGAAGATGAATACAGGGAAATAAATAATGAACTGAAGGATGAAGTAGTCCTGAAAAAAACACTAATTAATAAACTAAAAGAAGCAGTATCAGAAATAGGAGAAGCAGCCTTAATAGAAAGCAATGACGAAGATGAAATACTCAATATCGCTTCCTACCTCAAACTTCAGATCATTAAAATAAGGGAGGCTGAAAAAAAATTACATGACCAAAAACAATTTTACGAACAAATACTAAACCGGATTCCTGCAGACATTGCAGTATTCGATAGTAAACACCGGTATTTGTATCTGAATCCTTTAGCAATTAAAGATGAAAAATTAAGACATTGGATTATTGGTAAGACAGATGAAGAATATTGTGAATTCACCAATAAGGATTTGTCAATTGCCGCGGGCAGGCGAAAAATATTTAATGACACCGTATCCTCAAGGCAGCAGAAAGAATGGGAAGAAAAAATAAAAGGAATAGATGGCACCACAGGATATCATCTTCGGAAAATGTACCCGGTATTTAATGAGAAAAATGAGCTGGAGATAGTTATAGGATACGGTGTAGACATTACCGAAAGAAAAAAAATTGAAGAAAAGATCAGGTTAAGCGAAATTAGGTACCGCGGAATATTCGACCATAGTCTCGCTCTTATATGCACACACAACCTCGATGGAATTGTTTTGGATGTGAATAAAGCAGCCATCGCTACGCTTGGCTATGAACAAGATGAATTAGTAGGATATCCCCTCGATAAACTATTGCCTTCAGATAAAAAAGCTGATTTCGAGAAAAACTACCTCTCGCAAATTAAATCTGGCGGAAAAGCAGAAGGTATAATGGTTGCCATCAGTAAGGCCGGTAAAAGAATATACCTGCTTTACCAGAATTATTTGGTTACAGACGATACTGAAGAAACTTACGTAATAGGCTTTTCCCAGGATATTACAGCTCGAATAGATGCAGAAATTGCACTAAAGAAAAGCGAAGAAAAATACCGCAATATTATTGCAAATATGAACCTTGGCCTCCTTGATGTAGATCAGGATGCGATTATTGTTTATGCAAATAACAGCTTTTGCGAAATGAGCGGCTACGAGCAGGACGAATTGATAGGCCGTAATGCAAATGCCTTATTTCCCAAAGGGGATAAATATATAACAAATGAAAAAGTATTTAATAGTGAAAAACACGCTGAGCCTGTTGCATACGAGCTGCCGGTTAAAAACAAAAGGGGAGAACTGAAGTGGTGGTTTATCAGCGGCGCCCCCGTTTATAACGATCATGGAGCCTTTAAAGGTACCATAGGCATACATCTTGACATCACTCTGCAAAAGACACTGGAGCAGGAGCTTAGAAAAGCAAAATCTGATACAGAACATTCTGCCCACACCAAAGAGCTTTTCCTTGCAAACATGAGTCATGAGATACGCACACCTATGAATGCAATACTCGGTATTGGTCGTTTACTCGGCAAAACAGAATTGCAGCCACAGCAAAAATTATATCTGAAAACAATTCAGAACGCTGCAGATAATTTATTGATAATAATAAACGACCTGCTTGATTTTTCTAAGATTGAGGCTGGCAAGGTCACACTCGAATACATCGGTTTTGATCTCAACGCTATAATAGAAAATGCCTTGCAGGTTTTGAAACACAAAGCAGAAGAAAAAGGACTATTCCTATCCTGCTATGTATCACAAAGCATATCAAAAGTGCTCTTGGGAGACCCCTACCGCATAAATCAGGTATTAATGAATCTTTTAAGCAATTCATTAAAATTTACCGAAAATGGCGGTGTAAACATAGAATGTACATTAGTATCTGCCGAAGGCAATTATCAATACATACTCTTTAAAGTGATTGACACAGGAATCGGCATAAGTAAAGAGTTTTTAGGTCAGATCTTTGATAAGTTTACACAAGAGGATGATAGTGTTACACGTAAGTTTGGTGGCACAGGCCTTGGCATGAGCATCAGTAAGCAAATGATAGAGTTAATGGGCGGGGATATACATGTGGAAAGTGAGAAAAATATAGGTACAACAATTTCCTTTACACTTAAATTCCCCAGAGGAACTAGCGAAGATTTGCCTTCTAATCGCGAAGCTAGTGCTATAGATATTCAGATACTTAAAGGGAAAAAGATACTATTGGTAGAAGACAACGAAATGAACCGCTTCCTGGCTACTACCATATTATCTCAATACGGAGCAGAAGTTACCGAGGCCGCCGACGGAAGCATTGCCATAGAAAAAATGGAACAAAGTGAATTTGACCTCATTCTGATGGACGTACAAATGCCTGTAAAAGACGGAATCGAAACCACACGCCACATACGTGCACATATGGACACAGCTATACCCATTATAGCCCTCACCGCAAATGCATTTAAGCAAGAGCAGGAGCGTTGCACAGAAGCTGGAATGAACGATTTTATATCAAAACCCTTTGATGAAAATCAAATGGTTCAATTGATTGCGGAATGGCTGGGTAGGGGATCCATTACAGATTCATTACAAAACGACAAACCCAAGTTGAATGCTAAATTGTATGACCTCAGCAAGCTCAAGGCAATCAGCCGGGGAAATGATGACTTCATTAAAAAGATGCTCGAACTCTTTATCGAGGAAATCCCCAAAAGTTTAGACCAGATGCAGGCAGCTTACAAAAATGCAGATTGGAAAACCGTAGGATCTGTTGCGCACAAAATTAAGCCATCTATTCAAAATATGGGGATAACATCACTGGTAAACGACATACAATCAATTGAAAATGCAGGAAAAGAAAAGCCTGACCCCATCGAGATTGAAAAGCTAATTAACAAAGTGCAGTATATTTTGGATAATATCATAGAGCAGTTGCGGATATCATTGAGCGCAGTCAATTAGCGTAATATATTGTTTTATGTATATTATATAAGTTTAGTTTCCATAATCTATATTATTCCATTATTGATAAATTATTCCACTTTATGGAATAATTTATATTATTTATATTTTAACTAAATATTGATTTTACTGTATTTTATAGGTTCCGTCATTTCATGGCACGTCTTTGGCATATACAAAACAAAGAAAACAACCTTTTTATAGAGGCAGAAAACTACCACACGAGCATAAAAACACTGCCGGCCGATGAGTTCCCATTAATCCCAGAAG
>CAIYVS010000493.1 GCA_903929655.1 uncultured Bacteroidota bacterium
AGATGCCCGGTGCAAGGTTGGCAGATGGTAAGCTAATGCTCTGGTTGCCTGTATTGGCACTCATGGTTTGTTGCCAAACTGTTTTACCTAAGATGTCAATGATCTTCACCTGCATATTGTTCGCCTTCTCCACATACATCTGGAGTTCTGTATGAGAATGGGAAGGATTAGGTACTACTTCAGCATACTGTACAGGCGAAGCAACATTTACAATACCTAAAACTGTTATATCCATCGAATCATCCAGGGCATTGTAAGCAGTAATGATATTGCCGTTTTTATCAATTACCTGTGGCATGTCAAAATGGAATTTCATTTGTTGGCCTGCTGTAGCAGTTGTGGGTACAGTGAAATTAAGAGTAGCTATTGTACTGTTACCACTCACATTGGTCTGGTCAGTACGTGCATATGCCCAGTCAACATGGTTATTATTGATGTTCTTGGTAAAATTAAGTGTGTTAGAAGTAGTGCCGATCCAGCTTGTAGAATAAGTAATAGTTGGAGCTGCAGTTAAGTTAATGGGACTGATAATTTCAACGCTCGCAGCCAGTCCATAAATATTATTCATATGCAAGGAAGTAGTACCAAATTTGATTGGGATAGAAATATTAGCGCCAGGAGTCAAAACGACACTTGTAAGATCAAAATAAAGATCGGGTGCACTTGTAGTTTTATGAGCATTTGCATGCAGTTTAGGATGGCTCATGCCATAATTGGCAGTTACAGAAGCAAGGTCAGTACTGTTCACAGTGCCATCGCCGTTACAATCTGCATGCTTCACATTAATGCTGGAAGGTAAGAAATAAGTACTCCAGTTAGCACAGTATTGTGGTGTCCATGCAGTGCTGGCGCCAGTACGTGTAGGGCCTGTCTGCCCGTAAGCAACAGCAATAGCTAGTGGATCATACATATTTGCGACATAATCATCATTGGCATCACCTGCCCAGACTGAATCGTTGGGACTTGCATAGGCAGTATTGATCAAAAGAGCGCACCACGTATATCCCCTGATAGTGCAGGCATTGCTTTTTCCAAGTACATAGATATAGAAATATGGTGTTGTTGCGGGGTTAAGAGATGTGGGGGTTGTCCATGTTATGGTTCCGGCACCACTGCCTGCAGCAGGTGATGAAGTAGTTGTATAAGTCCAGCTATTGGTGGGTTCAAAAGCAACAAACACAGAATCAGTACTTGTAGAATCATTAAAGTTAAATGTTATAGTTTGTGTTTGTCCGGGGTGGGTCAGGTAGTTATAAGTACTGCCCGGGGCCGGTAAAGGAGCTTTTGGTACACCTGAGGGAAAATTTGCTGCCATCCATGTGCGTGTGCAATACCCGCTTAAATTACCATTTCTGTATTCGTTGGTCCTCATTGATAACCAATATAACCCGGCGTTGCTTCCCTTTAATTGGATATATTGGTTTGCCTGATCGAAATTAGTATAAGAGCCAGAACCAAATGGTGCTGAAAAGCTGTACCCGGTGGAATAAGTCATATTAACTCCATTATAATCTTGCGGCTGTACGAATTGATATACTACGCTGTCTCCGTCGGGGTCAACACTTTGCACGGACGCAGTGTTTATCGTATTTGCATATATGTAGAAAGGAGGAAGGTTTTTAATTTTAGCACTGTTATTCAAAGCGACACTGTTATCAAGGAAGGATTCTAAATGAATATACCCACCGGATGAATTAGACATGTTTAAAATTTGCGCATTAAGACAACAATTTTCATAAGTAAATTTCCAGTCATTACACGCACTAAGGCTAATATTGCCTGAAAAATGATTTACAAGTATGTAATCAGGCCCGGGGGCAGTGCA
This sequence comes from uncultured Bacteroidota bacterium, assembly GCA_903929655.1. Taxonomy (GTDB): domain Bacteria; phylum Bacteroidota; class Bacteroidia; order Chitinophagales; family Chitinophagaceae; genus JABDGU01. The sequence continues at coordinate 1,826 of CAIYVS010000493.1, forward strand.
GCCACCGCTGCAAATCATTCCTGTTGAGCTATCTGTTCCGGTATATGTTAAAGTATCAACCAGGTTGGCGCTGCAGCTTGTCGAATGACAATTAATATATTGTGGACTCGTACCCACCAAAGCTCCTCCGCATATGGAGTATAAGTCCAAATTAATGGTGTAATTCGTACCATTATAGAAATAAGTTAGCTCAGCTCCTACAATATGGGAGGCAAACATTTCAGTACTAAGTAATAAACAAGCTACTGCAAGAGTAAGTTTTTTGTACATAGGTTTAATTTTTAGGGAATGATAATGGACAAACGTTGATATATAGACCGTCTATTGATGACTTTTAGTTGGGTTAAATTTCAGGTATTCTTTAATAACCCATTAATTAATTTATACCAATTAGACTTTAAAAATACGCATGATTTAATGGTTAAAGCCTGAGTGTGAAGAAGATGGTGAGTAAAATGTAATGAATATTGCTTCTATCTGCTGTTATCATATATTTCTTTATTGTAAAGATTTTGTACTTTGA
>CAIYVS010000494.1 GCA_903929655.1 uncultured Bacteroidota bacterium
AATGGTATATATCTATGCGATGTGGTTTGCGAACAAGGAAGAATAAGGTCAAAATTTATTGTACAACATTAGCAATGTAAACAAATGTTCAAAATATAGAAAGGCCGGAAATTTCTTTCCGGCCTTTCTATATTTTTTGACTGAAATTTACAATATCGTTTTCATTACATCATTCAATATATCCGCTATTTCTTCTTTGCTGTTGCCTTCTGCATAAACACGCAATAAAGGTTCTGTGCCTGACGCACGCAGCATGATCCATCCCCCATTGTCCAGGTGATATTTCACACCATCTATAGTTTCTACCCGGTTGAATTGATATTTGCCAAACCCGTTATACCCACCTGCCTGTGCTTTTTGGATGATGGCATTTTTCTTGTCATTTTCTATATGCAGGTCCTTGCGGTCATAAACAAAACGCCCAACTATTTCATATACTTCTTCGCAAAGTTGCTTTAAGGTTTTGCCCGTCTGGTGCATGAATTCGTAGAGGGCTATCCCATCATAAATTCCATCACGCTCCGGTATATGTCCCTTTACAGCTATGCCTCCGCTTTCTTCGCCACCCACCAAAACATCTTCATGCATCATGATCTCGGAGATGTATTTAAAGCCTATTCCCGTTACCTGAACAGATAAACCATAGGCTTCGCATAATTTTTTAACACGGTCGGTAACAGAAAAGGCAATAACTACTTTGCCATTCATGCCCTTGTATTTATGCAGGTAATGGATAAGCAGCAGGATGATATTATGCGCATCTACAAAATTCCCATCTTCATCATACAGGCCTATACGGTCAGCATCACCATCAGTAGCAAGGCCTATTTTTAATTCGGGCGTAGTTGCAATTGTTTTGGAAAGTTCCTGCAGGTTTTTATCCAATGGCTCGGGAGCCTGGCCATGAAAGCCGGGGTTTTCATCGCAATGCAGGAGAACCGCAGCAGGGAGTACGCGGCGCACTACATTTTGTCCTGCTCCGAACATCGCATCGTAAGCTATTTTGAAAGGGGATTTTGACAATGCTTCAAAATCAAATTTTCCCCGGAGGTATGTTACGTACATATCTTCCAGGTCTATGTATGTAAGCATACCCTTTTCCTCCCAATATTGCAGGGATTCTGTTGGCATACTCACTTCCTCTGGTATCAAGGCTTCCACTTCTGCAATATCCTTCGGACTGGAGGGGCCGCCATGAGCGCCTTTTAATTTGTAGCCGTTATAAGAAGGGGGATTATGAGAAGCGGTTATTACTACGCCCTGTTGAGCCTGCAATTTCAAAACACCTAATGATATCATAGGTGTGCTTATAAAACCTTTAGCCAGCAAAACCTTTACACCGTTGGCACAAAGAACTTTAGTTGTTATCTCTGTAAAAAGGTCGCCACCAAAACGACAATCGTGACCAACAAGGACAGTAGGGGCCGGGAATTTTTTTAACAGCCATTCAGACTGGCCCTTTGCTACACGCGCCACATTGTAAACTGTAAAATCCTGTGCAATAATGGCACGCCAACCATCGGTTCCAAATTTTATTTTTTCGGTGGTCATAAAAAGCTAAAATTCAATATTGTATGTAAAAAAATGTATTTCAAACTAATTTTCGGGGCGAAGATAGTTCAAAAGGAATAAAAAACAGGCTCTGGCAGGGGCCATAATTTAATTAACGTTTTGTTCAAAAGGGCTTATCTAATTTTATAAAAATTTATGCTATGCCGTCTAAGATGATCTCAATTGACCCCTCAAATGGAAAAGAAACTGCGAGCTATGAAATAAGTGATGAAAAGAAAGTAAACAAGGCCATCCTGGAAGCCCAAAAATGTTTCGGAATATGGAGGCAATTGTCATATAAGGAAAGAGCGCTGTTCTTAAAAAGTATAGCTAAAGAACTGAGAAAGCAGAAAGAAAAGCTAGCCGTGCTGGCCACTAAGGAGATGGGCAAACCGATTCAGCAGAGCAGGGCGGAAGTAGAAAAATGCGCTTTTACTTTAGACTACTATGCAAAAGAAGGTGCTAAATTTCTTGCGGATGAGATGGTTGAAACAGATGCCCGCAAAAGCTATGTAAGTTTTCAGCCCCTGGGCATTGTATTAGCGGTCATGCCCTGGAATTTTCCTTATTGGCAGGTATTTCGTGCTATGGCTCCGGCTATAATGGCTGGTAACACTATGCTGCTGAAACATGCATCTAATATAAGTGGCTGTGCCCTTGCTATAGAAAAAATTATAAAAGATGCCGGGGCGCCGAAAGGCTTGTTCCAAACTTTATTGCTGCCATCCACCGAGATTGAAAAACTCATTGCAAATCCGGCTATATCGGCGGTGACCTTTACAGGAAGCACGGCAGCAGGTAGTAAGGTGGCTGAAGCGGCAGGAAGAAACCTGAAAAAGCAGGTGTTGGAATTAGGAGGTAGTGATGCATATATTGTTCTTGAAGATGCTGATCTTGACAAAGCGGTAGAACTATGTGTGAACGCGCGTCTTGTGAACAGCGGGCAAAGTTGTGTATCTGCAAAACGTTTTATAATAGTGAAGTCCATACGTAAAGAGTTTGAGAAGCGTATGACAGAGAAAGTGAAACTGGCAAGCTATGGAGACCCTATGAATGAAAAGAATAAGATAGGGCCGATGGCACGGCTTGACTTACGGGAGCAATTGCATGAACAGGTCTCAAAAAGCATAGCACTTGGGGCAAAATTATTATGTGGTGGTTTTATACCCGAAGGCGATGGTGCATATTACCCGCCCTCCGTACTGACTAATGTAAAAAAAGGAATGCCTGCATACGATGAAGAGTTATTTGGCCCTGTAGCTGCCATAATAGAGGCCAGGGATGAAAAGGACGCTATGCGTATTGCCAACGATAGCATTTACGGACTTGGAGGATGCATACTTTCAAAAAACAGGGCCCGTGCTGAAAAGCTGGCAAAAGAAGAATTGCAGGCCGGATCCTGCTTTGTGAATGATTCCGTACACTCTGATGCACGCCTGCCATTTGGTGGTATAAAACATAGCGGATATGGAAGGGAATTAGGTATATTTGGGATAAGGGAATTCGTGAATGTTAAAACGGTTTACATAAAATAAATTGTATGGAAAAAGAAAAAGCGATTGAGGTAGTTGAAAAAATGCCCCAGGTATTTGAACTGGATGAGTTAATAGAACGATTGATTTTTATTGAAAAAGTAGAAGAGGGACTTAAGCAAATTGATGAAGGGAAGGGTATTCCTCATGAAGAGGTAAAAAAGAAGTCCTGGTAGTATATTCGATGAAAAACCTTTTTCTTTGTAGCTAGATGTTAAATTCTAATAGAATAGTTGTTCATTCTTCCAATTTGGTATTTAAGAAAAATCGAATTCTGCTAAAATCTCATTGCTATCTG
>CAIYVS010000495.1 GCA_903929655.1 uncultured Bacteroidota bacterium
ACACTGCATTATAAATTTCTTTGCCTGTAAGGTCTGCGATATGGACTTGTACAACGGTAGAATTGTTTTGTAAACTGATGCTTACTGTACCGGATGCGGGGTTTGGAAAAAACCGGATGATAGCATCTTTGTTATTTATTTTATGAATGCCGGTTGCAGTGTCTGGGGTATATTCCCATATTTCAGGAGTAGTACTTTGATCCCTGAAACAAATATATCCTCTGTTGCCAACTGTAAAATAAGCTGTTCCTTCCCTACCTATAGCAGGCAAAGAAGTTTTTTGGGACCAGGAATTGGCTACCGGGTCATATTGCCACAGATCGTTCATTAATCCAAAACCCAACGCAGTACCTGTGCCAAAATAAGCTATATTATTAATAACGAAAGAAGCTGCATTACATCGGGCAGGTCCAGGGAAATTTGCTTTGGGTGACAAGGAATTACTCAGTGGGGAATATTGCCATATAGTATCAATCCTGTTTGCGCTGTCACTTATGCCTGTTACATAGCCCAGGTTAGATATTGTAAAGCCTGTTGCAGCCCAATACAGCACATTGTTAGAAATCGAAGCTATAGGGCTCCAAATATTTGTTGCAGGATTATATGCATAAAAATCGCCAGTTCCTATTAGAGGAGAAGTTGCTCCTAATCCTACATATCCGATACTACCAATAACAAAAGAAGAGGGTGCAACCCTTGTTGTCCCAGGAAAATTTGCTTTCTGGGCCCAACTGTCCGTTGAAGGGTCATACTCCCACAAATCATTCACAGCATACTGCCCGGTGCATACATATCCTTTAGTGCCAATTGCAAAACTTGCAGCATAACTTCTGCCACTGGAGCCGGTAGATGGGCAGCTTGCTTTTTGAGTCCAGGTATCAGTTGATGGGTTGTATTCCCACAAGTCTTTCCGTGCAAATCCCGCAGAATCTATGCCACCTCCTACGTAAGCTACATTGTTAATAATAAAAGCATAAGCACCTGCTCGTTTTCCTGCCGGAAAATTTGCCTTTTGAGTCCAGTAATCTGCTTTACAAACAAATGAACTAATGACAAAAAGAAAAACCAGTATATTTTTCATTTTTATTATTTTTATTGAATTACTATAGGTTTTGTAATGGTTCTTTTTTTCTCATCTCTTATAACAAGGCTATATATACCGGGTGCAAGTTTTAGATCCGAACTTAAATTATTTTTTCCCTTTAATAATTTCCCTTTGTAAATGTTCAAAACATTTTGTCCAACGATTGAATATAAGCTGATGTCTGCTTCGATATTTTGGGTAAGATCCATTGAGAGATTTAAGTTGTTATGTGCAGGGTTGGGGTATGTGCTTAGGTTGATTTCATTTTCATAAGTACCAGGTATATTATTTGGTCCGGGATTTTTGCGAAGCAGAAGTGTGAAGTCTTTACTAAACATACCGCCGTGAAGCCTGAAGACGACTATTACGTCCTTTGTCCAATATATTGGTGGAGTCCAGTTTATGGTACCTGAAACAGTTGATGTAGTGCCCGTTGAGGTGAAGGTAGCTGGAGTGAGTATATACGAGTATATATTACTAAATGAATTTAATGTAAGATTAATGTTGGGGTTTGGACAGGTACCATTTATTTGAAAGGTAAATGGCTGGCCTGGAGTGTAATAGGCATATTTGTAGTATGGAGAATTATTAACGTTATAAGGTGAAACAGGAGTCAACGTAATAGTGTCTGCGGAGGTATCAGGTACTATAACAAACTGCATGTCCCGTTCAACCGTATTGATAAGTCCTATCGAACTCTGCAAAGAGTATTGTTTTACTTCAACTGCTTGTATAAAATTTCCTAGAGCATTTGGTGTCCAGGTAATTTCTCCTGTTACGGGATTTAAGCTAAAAGGTCCGCTGCTTGCAGCAGGTGGGGTTGTGAAGCCTGTAACATCAGTAAAACTGGGAACACTGCCTGAAGTAGCGGTATATGTTGCTGTTCCGATTGAATTTTTAAGAGACCATACAAGTGAATCGGGTACGGGGCTAGGACTATAAGGGAATGGATTATAAGTTGCCTGGTGATTAAGAGGGAAATATGTAATTGGCAGAGACATAAAAACAGGAGTAGGGATGCCGGGCCAATAATATGTATATAAAACCATACTCTGCATACCCGGATTTGTTGCGTTTATAATTGCAGCATTGCGGCAACAGAAATTAAAAACAAATAAACACTTGTTTGATGGAGTAATAGGTAATGAATCAACGAAAACACCAACCTCTACTCCATAAGGGAAGAATGGTAATAAAGATGTACTTAAGGCT
>CAIYVS010000496.1 GCA_903929655.1 uncultured Bacteroidota bacterium
ATCTAAAATTGAGACTTCCAAAACTGAAATAATCAAATGGATGTTTATCTTCTGGGTAGGTTCAGTAGGCGTTATTTCCGGCGTCATGTTTGCGCTGCTTAATGCCTATATAAGGCATTAATTCTTTCTAAAAGCTATGCCCGCCTGCCTTTCAGCCCATTAACATTTTAATACCCGTGCCCAGAGCCACTTTCGCAGAAAAATTTGGATTCAGGTACTCCAATTTCGTAGCTTTATGACAAAATTCAACCACATATGATTGAATTTTTAAATAGCTCTTTGACACCTTATAAACTCAGAAATTTTTTGGCGCTTGTCTCGCGTTGGCTAACAATGTCCGTTTAGCCATAAAAGCCAGACATTTCATGTCCGATATTTTTATTGATTATCAGTCATTTATCTCAAAAATGTCCGACATTTCAAAAAAGAACCGGACATCGCCTGCCCGACCCGAAGGTGGCGGGGACATTGCAATCAATCAATATTTTAAACAACTAAAAAAAGCAGTAAAAACAGGAAATTAAAACTCCCCAAACAGATACCAAACAACCCAAAAAGGAAGCCAAATGTCCCTGGTAGGAAGAAAAGCGGAAAAATATTTTAGACCCAAAATACTCCCGCAAAACGACTATAAATAATTAACAATCAATATTATATAATTTATTTAAAACAACCAAAAGCCCACAAAAAAACCAAAAAGCGGAAAAAATATTGAACGGAAAAAGCGGAAAAATTGTCCCTTCGCGAAATCCTCATATTTCGTTGCGAAAAAAAATCCAGATCCATGTACAGGCCTTCAGTTTTTGTCGTCTCTGCGAAGTATCAAGCAGTTTCGCTTAGTGAGGGGAATTGTCCATAATATAGCGAGATCGCTTCATGCCTTGTGATGATGCCCTGATAAGGTTATTTTGGGACATAAATGGACATTTTTCGCAAAACCGGGCATATCAGGAAATACCATTAATAATTGATAATCAATAAATTAAACCTAAATACACCACAAAAAATGCCCGACTTCTTGAAAAATACCCACAATCGGGCATTTTGATTCTTTACCCTCATATCTGTTCAAAATTTTCTTTTAAAAAGCGGCAATAAACTTCCTAAAACTCAAAGACAAAATATTGAAAAACAATACCAAATACATTCGCATATGAAAACCCATAAGGGCCAGAAAGCGGCCATTCGCGGCCAGCCATACAATAAAAAAGCGGCACTAAGCCGCTTCTTATATAGGTGTCTGCTTGCAATTATTACACCGGTATCTGTGGACTAAACTTATAGTTATTAATTAAAATAATGTTTCTTTTCTCAGTACCAGAAAGTAGCCCATCCACATTGTCTTTATTGCCGGTATACCAGCCTTCATGGGCAAAATGGTTTCTAAGATTCGCATCAGTAAACATCATACCATGTCGGGCATAAATTTCGTTCAGCATCACCTTAAGGCCCCATTCTGATAAAAATTTAAGGTTCTTGTCCGTCAGTACCTTTGATGAACCTTCAGGAAATTGACCAGGATATCTTCTATCTTTTATAGTGGCCGTTTTGTGGCTTGTGTTTTTATCACTTTTGTAATAGCTGGCTTCAGTGCTTATAGCTTCCGATGCAATGGTAGTTCCGCTGTTAGTTGCAGCACCACTCAGTCCCGATGGGTTCATTTGTTTTTGCAGGCTGTCTTGCAGGCTGCTGATCCTCATGTCTTTTGCTATTATTTGTGCTTGTAAGGCCTGTAAATTTTTATTGCAATCACTGTCATTATTTGATGAGCATGATGCAAATAAAAACAAGCATAAGAAACTTGCTGAGAAAAGCTTTATCGGAGTTGACATTTTTAAAGTATTGGCCCGTAACAGAATTATTACAATGCAAAGGTGTGCACTTTTGGAAATTTAATATTACACAAGAATGATAATAAGTTACATTCTTCACAGGTTTTCAAAAACGAAAAAAGCGGCCATAAGCCGCTTCTGAAAATATTCAAAACCCCTTCTCCTGCCTTCAGGGAGGCAGGGAGGGTATTTAATTCAAACTCCTGAAATCCACAGGCACCAACCTGCTCACGCCAGGCTCCTGCATCGTCACACCATAGATCACATCCACAGCAGCCATCGTCTGCTTGTTGTGGGTAACAATGATGAACTGGGAATTGTCGGAGAACTTGCGTATCATCTGTGTAAACTTGCCTACGTTAGCATCATCCAGCGGGGCATCCACCTCATCCAGTATACAGAACGGTGCTGGCTTGATGAGATAAATAGCAAAAAGGAAGGCCGTAGAAGTAAGCGTCTTTTCACCGCCAGATAACTGGTTGAGTGTACTGGGCTTCTTACCCTTGGGTTGTGCATAGATCTCTATACCGCTATCTGCAAGATTGGTAGGGTCGGTAAGTGAGAGGTCGCATTTATCTTCTGCGGTGAATAAAGCTTTAAATACCTCAACAAAATTCTCACGTACCTTATTAAAAGTCTCTTCAAATTTGGCATTGGCAGTAAGTTCCACTTCTTCAATAGTAGCCAGCAGGGATTGTTTGGCATTCACCAGGTCATCGCGTTGCTCCACAATAAAGTCGTGGCGTGCTTTGATCTCCACAAAAGCCTCGATAGCGGTTGGGTTCACCTCTCCCATATTCTCCAGACGCTTTTTCATACGCTCGGCATCAGCGGTCAGTTCTTCAACACTCTGTTCACCTGTACGCGGCTGGTCCAGTATCTCGTCCAGGTTCACTTTAAATTCGATGCTGAGGCGCTCATTCATGCCCGCCAGTTTCAGCTTCATATCATTCAGCTTGTCCTTGATGCTGTTCAGTAAGGTTTCTGCATGTTCTTTCTCACGGCGTTTCTGGTTCAGCTGTCCTTCGTGGGCTGCTATGGCATTACGCATCTCATAATAAGCACGATCCTTTTCGTTCAGGGTCTTTTCTTCTGTTTCCTTGCGTGTGAGCAATTCATACAGTTCATTATCGCCGGAGTGGAGTGTTG
>CAIYVS010000497.1 GCA_903929655.1 uncultured Bacteroidota bacterium
ATAATCTGAGTTATATAGAATTAAAAAAAAGAATCATGCTTCCTTTTACTTTACAGCAGTTACGCATTTTAAAAGCCATTGCTACAGAAAAGAATTTTACGAAAGCCGCAGAAGTACTTTATGTATCTCAACCTTCATTAAGCAAGCAAATCAAAACGTTAGAAAAAAATCTTGATATTTTACTTATAAACCGCGAAAATAATAGAATCTCATTAACAGAAAACGGAAAAGTTTTTTTACAATACTCTGAACGAATACTAGCATTGTGTGAAGAAAGCTGTCGAGCATTAATTGATTTAAAAAATGGTGATCGAGGGAATTTAACAGTTGGAGCAAGTCAAACAATCGGAACTTATTTAATGCCAAGAGTCTTAGCTCTTTTTGCTCAAAATCACCCTCAAATGGATTTGAAAGTTCAAGTTAATTCAACACGAATAATTGCAAAAAATGTTATAAATCGCGAAATTGATATTGCAGTCGTTGGTGGTGAAATTCCAGATGAATTAAAAAAAAATTTAACCGTTGAACACTTTGTTGAAGATGAGCTTAGTTTAATAATATCCAAATCTCATCCTTTTGCAAAAAAAAAAAAAATTAATAAAGATGATTTATATCATCTAAATTTTATAACATTAAACTCAAATTCTACGATACGAAAATTTATTGATAATATTTTAATTCAGAATCAAATTGAAACGAAACAATTCAAAATTATTATGCAACTTAATTCTATTGAAGGTATTAAAACTGCTGTTAGTTTAGGTTTAGGTGCTGCATTTGTATCTTCATCAGCAATTGAAAAAGAGATTGAACTTGAAACAATTGAAATATTGACAATTGAAAATATTAAAATAACTAGAACATTATCAATAATTAGTAATCCAGAGTGTTATAAATCAAAAGCTTTTGAATTTTTTTATAAGGAACTTTTTATATTAAAAAATTCTATTTAAAATTAAAAACATAGTTCTAAAAAAGTTGACGACTTAAAAAATTTTTTAGTATTATAGAGTTAAATAAAAATGAATTAACTTAACTTATGAAATATGCAATTGTCGAAATAAGTGGAAGGCAATTTTGGATCGAAACAGGTAAATACTATGATTTTAATCGAATTCCAACAGAATTAGGAAAACAGATTACCTTAAATCGAGTTTTATTATTAAATAACGATGGCGAGCTTTTAATAGGTAAACCATATTTAGAAAGTGTAAAAATTAAAGGAAAAATTTTAGAACACTTAAGAGGTAAAAAAACGATTATTTACAAAATGCGACCAAAAAAGAAAACTCGAAAAAAACAAGGTCATAGACAAGAATTAACAAGAGTTCTTATTGAAGATATTATTATTAATTAAAAACAGGAGTTAAACCTTATGGCACATAAAAAAGGTGCAGGTAGTACAAAAAATGGTCGCGATTCAAATGCGCAACGTTTAGGTGTAAAAAAATTTGGTGGAGAAAGAGTTAGAGCTGGAAATATTTTAATTCGTCAACGAGGAATGAAATTTAAGCCTGGTTCTAATGTCGGATGTGGGAAAGATTTTACTTTATTTGCATTAACAGATGGAACTGTTAAATTTGATGTTAAAGATGGAAAGCAGAAACGTATAAATATTATTGTTTAAAAAGTATTTAACTAATTTTAGAATGCTAGGACTAAGAAAGTTATTTCATAAGAATTCAATCGTAACTAAATATCAAACGTTAATGAATCAAATTAACATTTTAGAAAACGATTTAAAAACATTAAGTGATAGTGAATTAAGGGCTAAAAGCTTTAAGTTACGAAAACAATATGAAGAAAATCAAAATTTAAATTTGTTAATTGCTGAATCATTTGCGTTAACAAGAGAAGCAAGTTTACGTACATTGGGTCTACGTCATTTTGATGTCCAATTAATTGGTGGACTTGTTTTAAACAATGGAAAAATTGCTGAAATGAAAACTGGAGAAGGAAAAACCCTTGTAGCAACTTTACCAGCTTTTTTAAATGCAGTAACAAAAAAAGGCGTTCATATAGTAACTGTAAATGATTATTTAGCAAATAGAGATCAAGTCTCAATGGGACAAATTTATCGATTTCTTGGCTTAGATACAGGATTAATTCAAGATGGGATGTCAACTCTAGAGAGAAAAGAAAATTATAATGCAGATATAACATATGTAACAAATTATGAATTAGCATTTGATTTTCTGCGTGATAATATGGCATTAAATATCACAGATGTTGTTTTACGTCCTTTTAATTATTGTATCATTGACGAAGTTGATTCAAT
>CAIYVS010000498.1 GCA_903929655.1 uncultured Bacteroidota bacterium
ATGACTGCAAATGTTACACTGCAGGTGGTATTGTTGTTGATGGTAAGCGTTTGTGCATGCATGCTGTAATTGCACACAAAAAGCACGGCAAGGAAAAGTAGCTTTTTCATAAAGATAATTTTTGATTTTTATAATGAATTTTATTTCAAAATTTACACAGACAGCCTAAGCTTAATTAATATCTACGGTAGCATTGCCGCCGCCATTATTTGTCCAGTTAACATTTACGGTATTTCCGTTGCAGGAGGCAGTATATGAAATGGTTGTGGGTAAAGATGCACATTCATCGCCTGCAAATTTCATTTGCCCGTCGTGGAGGATGATGATACCAGACCAGCTTGCATTGGGCGGAGGGGCAGGTAAGGGCCAGGAAAGTGAAGATATATTGCTATAATTTAAAGAAGCACCTGCGCTCACATTGACGTTTGCAGAATTGTAGGTTGCATCGCAAGTGCCGGGGTCGGATGTGATGACTGCAAATGTTACACTGCAGGTGGTATTGTTGTTGATGGTAAGCGTTTGTGCATGCATTCTGTAATTGCACACAAAAAGCACGGCAACGAAAAGTAGCTTTTTCATCAGATGATTTTTGATTATTAAAAAATATATTTGCATTCGAAATTTTACAGGAGCGAACAATGTCAATTATTAATATTAACTGTTGCAGTGCCATCACCATTGTCTGTCCAGGTAACAGTAACTGACAAGCCACTGCATGAAGATGTATAGGAAGTATTTGAAGGCAGTGGTACGCATATAGCTCCGGCAAACCTCAGTTGTCCATCATCAAGAACAGTAATGCCAGATACTACTGAGCCTGCAGGAGCGGGAAGCCCTATCCAGGCAAGTGAAGAGCAATTGCTATAGTTAGCGAAACTTCCAGCAGGTATAACATAATCTACAGAATTATAAGCGGCATCGCAGGTGGCCGGATCGGATGCTATAACCGAATAAGTAATGCTACAAGTTGTATTGTTATTGATGGTAAGCATTTGTGCCTGAATGTTGTAATTACATACAATTAGTGCAGCAAGGATGAATATCTTTTTCATTGTCATGGTTTTTAAGATTATTGATTAATAACAAAACTATAGGGCTTTGCGAGCTGAGCCGGACAGAGTTGGTAAAAGACTGTTTATTTTCCGTTAACGTAAGGTTTGCGGAGGTGAACGTGGTAACGCGAAAGATGAGGTCTATGCTGAACGACAGTTTAGCAAGATAGGATAGTCCTGATTTTATAGCAGTTGGTATAAGCAGGAAGGGCCACGGTTGGGTTTGGTTAAAACTTCGTCATGCAGCAGGGTGCATGTAAAGAACTGATTTTATCTGCTCGTAGGTAAAACCATTTTTGCTGAGTTGTTCCCATTCTTTGTCGGTAAGGTGGCGTTCGACTTGCTTTTGTTTGTCCCAGACGTAGTTATCACCTAGCGGGAAAAGTTGAAACTCGTTTATGAGGACACGTTTTATTTCATCCTGTCTGCGTTTCATGTCGGGTGAGAGTTGTGTGGCGGCGGGTAAGTTATTATCCTGTTGGGAGGGGCCTAAATGAAGGGTGTTTATTTTCCTATTAGTCAGGGACTGGGGAATGATTTGCTTGTCGGTGTCTGTGAATTTGCTATCGCCCAGTTCCGCTTTATTTCCGCTTTTTTCCTCTTTATTTCCGGTTTGCTGAGGGGTGGTTGATTCTGTAATTATTTCACTTTCAATAGTTTGTGTGTTTTCGGTGATTAAAATTTCCGCCTTGGAGGAAATTTCGGGGAGGAGGTTTTGGAAGGGTTTGTAGGGTGTTGGTGCAGCAGGTTCTGCATGGTTTTTTTCTTCTGCATTGTAAGGTACTTCATCGCTGACGGTGGTGATGCCGTATGCGAGGTGATTAAACATTTCAGAAGGGTATTTTTTCATGTTGATGATGCAGTTGAGGAGTTTGCGCTGCATTTCGATTTCTGATGGTTGAGGGGTACGTTCGTCATCGGGACGGGCAGCTATGGTGTTTTGAATTTGTATGAGCTGACTGCAGTAGCTGTCGAGCATGAGGGCTGGGACGAGGTTGGCATTTTGGCGGAGCCGTTCCCAGGAGCCTTCTTTGATCCAGTTGCGGAGTGTGCGGTCTGTAATGCCTGCTTCGAGGGCTATTTCTTTTTGTGTTTTGCCGCCGTGGAAGTATGCGTCGCGTGCATCGCGGTAGCGGTCTAATTTGTTTGGTAGTCTCATTTTTTATGATTTGTGATTTACGATTTTGTGGATGTTTGAATTTTTCCCGCAGATACCCGCAGAAAACTCAAATGAATACTTGCTCCGCAGAAAGGCGCAGAAAACAGGTTAACCGCAGACCTGCCTGTCGGCAGACAGGGGCGCGAAAACGCAAAGAAGGATGTGTTATTATAATAGAGGCTTAAGTGGAGCTAAGGCGGCATAGATGTAATTGTTATCATGGTTGTAGTTTTTACCCTCCCGGCCTCCCTAAAGGAGGAGATGTGGAGGGAGCTAATTTTAGCACAAAGATAATGTGGCAAAAAATAGTGTGTGAAAGAAGATAATCACATTTTTGATGTGGTGAAGTGGCTGTAATGCTTTGCTGTGGCGGGTTTGGGTTGTAAAAAAGTCTGTGGATATGTTTTTTTTGAGTCGTAAGTCATCAGCCGTGAGTCATCAGCCGTGAGTCATCAGCCGTGAGTCGTAAGGCGGGTTGTGTGAAATGGGATTAATTATATGATTGTTTGATATGAGATTTTGTAAATATTTTATTTTACCCAACCAAAAAATTTAATTACCTTTCTATATATGTGATCAGATACAAAACCCATGTCAAGAAGAATTAGCCTTATATTGGTTTGCCTGTTGTTTAGTGTGAAATTATTTGCATCGCACCTGGCAGGAGGGGAGATATTTTATGAATATTCGGGCAGTGGGAATAATTACAGGATTTTCTGTAAAATATACAGCCCATGTGGAGCTATGTCTATAGGCAGCTATACCTATATATCCACAAAGTCTGTAAGTTGCAACATAGATACCTCCTATACAGCATCCCTTATTAAAACAGACACTGTAAAGGAAATGTTTTGTACTCCCGGTACGGGTTGCGGTACAGATTTTCGTTACAATGTTGTATATACTTATTTCTGTACTGCAAACCTTGTGCCTTGTAATGATTGGATAATCAGCAGCAGTAGTTGTTGCTTAAATGGGCAGGTATTGAATATAAGTTATACTACAACCAACTGGTATGCAGAGGCCTTTCTTAATAATAGTGTTGCTATTAATAACAGCGCTATCATAAAAAACTATCCGCCTTTCTATGTGGGACTTAATGCTTTTTATACTAATACTATACAGAGTGTGGATGCGGATAATGATAGTGTGGTGACTCAATATATCCAGCCTTACAATGATGCCAGTACGGTTGTTTCTTACCAAGCAGGGTTTAGTATATTAAACCCAATAGCGAGTACTTATCCTATGCATATAGATACTGCCAATCATGATATGCAACTGCTTTCAATTTCGTCTGGTAATTATTATGTAGGTATGCGGACGACTGAATATAGAAATGGGGTGATTGTAGGTTACAGCAACAGGCAATGGATGCTAACAAGCGATGCTGTAGCGATGGGTAAGAATCCTTTGCCTGCGCCAGGTACCAACTTTAGTTATCTTACTCACCTCGGACAGACGCAAACGATCACACTAAATTTTAATGATTCCACAAGTTCTGATTCTGTGTTTGTTTCTTTTGAGCCGAGCAATAGCTGGACCTATACTACGAGCACATCGCCTGATACAGGAACAGGCTCAGGGAGTATTACCTGGACAACACCGAGCACTCTCAATCCTGCCGATACGCCTTATTTCTATATTTATGTTTTGGCCAAAACCAATGCCTGCCCGGTGAATGGCTATGCATGGTACACTATATTGGTGCATACTGCATTAGTTAACCCCAATGATTCTGTATGGGCGGGTGATGCCAATAGTGATTACACGGCCAATATGTATGACCCATTGGCTATTGCGGTGGCTTATGGGCAGACCGGGCCTGTGAGAAGCGGAGCAACAACAAGCTGGACTCCTGAATATTGTGCAAACTGGGCGTCTTATTTCCTGCCGGTTATGTAAATGAAAAACATGCTGATTGTAACGGAGATGGTGTGGTGGACAGCAATGACCTTGCGGCTGTTTATGCCAATTATGGTTTAACGCATCCTAAGGAGCATGGCGGTTCTGCACATAAAGTTAGCGGGGTGCCTGATCTGTATTTTGATCTGAGCGGTGTATCTATAGTGCCGGGAGCAAATATTTCGATACCCATCAAATTCGGGACTGCATCGTTACCTATGAATCCTATTTATGGTCTTGCAAGCGGCATTGAGGTAATGGGTAACCTGAATTTATATAGTCCGATGATTGTCAATGATTCTGCCGGCTGGATAGGTAATAGCTCCAACACACTGGATTTCAATAAAACCATCAACAATTATCATGTGGACTGGGCGCATGCAAGAACAGATCATTCAAACATCAATGGTAGCGGAACTATAGCTACGCTTAATTTCACGGTTCATGGCCCCCTGTATGCGGGTGAAAAGATAAAATTTCATTTCCAGGCACCACAGGTGATAGATAAAGACGGGAATATTATTACGGCTTATAATGCCCTGGATGATTCGCTGTATGTGACGCTTGGTATTAGCAATGTTGAAGCGCCTATGGAATATGCAGAGATAGTACCGAATCCTTCCACAAATTATGCTGTTCTGAACGTGTCTATGCGGCAAGCGGGGAATGTGAAGGTAAAGATCAGGGATATTGTGGGTAGAACTGTATGGGAGCATGAGGGGGCATTGGGTAATGGCAATCAAAGTATTTCGCTACCATCTTCCGTTATCGTTCCGGGTATGTATATGATACAGATACAGGGAGAAGGATGGCAGTATGATAAGGTGCTGAAATGGGTGAGGGAGTAGGGGGCCTCTCCCGGACCTTAGGGCCATTGCCTTTAAGTTATAGATTTGTGTTGTATTTGAATAATGTCACCCTTTCGGGGTTTGTCAGCGATATTTCTTGTTTTTCTATAATCATTTCATCCCTTCGGGATTTTTCCTTAACATATTGGCATTGATCTAAAGGCCGGAGGTAATTTTTTGGAAATTTGTTGTTGGTGAGGCGACCAACAAGCTTTGGTATTCGAGAAGGAAAATTTGTTGTTGGTGAGGCGACCGACAAGGGCATTCGAAGAGGGCTTGCTTTCATTTTATTGTTTGGATTGAAATGATCTTTGGACGTATTTCATACAGTTGGGAAAACATTAACATTAGACGGGAATTTGTTCTTAAACATATAAATGTAGTTAGGGTCAAATTGTTGTGCTAAACTTAAATTTTCAATTTATGGGAAGATACAATAAGGTAAAAATTTCAGGCATTATTTGCATTGTGTGTATAGTTTTTTTGGGCCTTCCAAATTATGCCCTGGCTCACGGAGGTGGTCATGGGGGCGGCCACGGAGGTAGTCATGGCGGCGGTGGACACCATGGTGGCGGGGGATCACATTCTTTCCATTCCAGCGGGGGACACTTTGGCGGTCATGGTGGTGGATTTCATTCGTCTTATGGAAGCGGAGGTTTCAGAAGTAGCGGAATTAGCAGGCCTATGCGTTCTGCGCCGCGCGCAAGTGTGAACAGACCTTATTCTCATAATACTGTAGCAAGATGGAATGGAGATCATGGGCGGCCGATGGGATATCATCATGATTGGGGCTATCACAGGTATTACGATCATCCTTATCATGGTTATGTATGGGGGCCGTATTGGCATCCTTTTGGCTATTTTATTGAGCGGCTGGCTGATGATGCTTTTTTCTTTTCTTTTAGTAACAGGGAGTACTATTATTATGAGGGTGTTTATTATGAGCCATCGGGTGCGGGGTATATTGTAGTGGCGGCACCTGTGGGTGCGATAGTAAATTACCTGCCTCCGGGTTATGAGGTTGTGCATGCGGGCAGTGGTGTTTACTATTATTATGGGGGTGTGTTTTATATAAGCGAGGGTGAATCTTACAGGGTGGTGCCAGCACCGGAGGGCGCTATTGTATCGCGTTTGCCAAGCGAGGCGAGGGAACAGGAAATTAATGGGGTGAATTATCTTTTGTATAACAATGCTTATTATGAGGCTATATCTGAAAACGGGCAGGAAGCTTACGAGGTGGTAAGGGTGTACTAAGAGGCTTTATAATACTAGTTGAATATCAGAAATACGCCGGAGTATTTCGGCTAAAGTCGGTCTGTTTGCATTTATAATAAGCCGCCCTAAAGGACGGGGTATTTGAGTTTCTGTGCCCTGCATTCAATAATATCACCCTTTCAGGGTTTGTATGCGATATTTCTTGTTTTTCTATAATCATTTCATCCCTTCGGGATTTTTCCTTAACATAATGACATTAATCTAAAAACCGGAGGTAATTGTTGGGAAATTTGTTGTTGGTCAGGCGATCAACAAGGGCATTCGAAAAGGGAAATTTGTTGTTGGTCAGGCGACCAACAACCTTTGGCATTCAAAAAAGGCATTGCGAAGTAAAGACCGGGGCAATTTTAATTAGAGAACAGGTAAAGCAATTCTGTCTGCCAGCCAGCTTTCGCTTAGGGGCACGAGCCATTTTTCCAGCAATTCTTTTTTTGTTGTTGCTATATTGTTGAAGGTAAGTGTGTCTTTGTTGAGAAAACCTTTGTCGAGGGCATATTGCACCTGATTGTAAGGGAGCATTTCGGTTTTGTTTTTTAGGAGGAAGGTGATGGTCATGCGGTCGAAGAAGTTGACTTTGTACTGACGCTCGAGGCTTTTTATAACGCGAACGGATGAGTCGGTGCTGCAACCGCCAACTTGTGTGCCTGTTTCGTCGGCCATTATAATGATAAACTGTTTGAAGAGCAGTTTTGCCCAGCCTTTTACGGGTGCGCCATGAGATAGCCATTGGGCATAGAACTGGTGTAATTCTTCGTTGATCTGCAGTTCTTCCTTATCGCTAAAAGGCCTGCTGCTTTGGTATATCCATACTTTCGATTCATCGGCAAAGCCCGTGGGCAGCATATTGGTCAATTCCTGTTGCATGATGCAAAGGTAGGTTAATTTGAAAATGTGGGAATGTGAAAATTTGTGAAATGTGATGAAAGTTGGAATATGGGAATGTATGGTGATTTAGTTTCGGGCGGGATTGAGGGGTTTGAAAAAGCCGGGTTGGGCGTGGTTCCGGGCATTGACCTGAATCCACTGTTTCAGCGAATCGCTCATTTCTTTGCGGTGGGGTGCAGCTGTGAATGGGATAAAACCCTGGTTGGTGAAATGGCTGTTTATAATGATGCGTTTATCATCGGCTATAAAGATCATTACTTCGCGCTGGTCTTTGTATTGATCGACGGCTTTACTGATGATCTGGTAGACTTCGGGGGCCTCAGGGTGATGGTATACTGCGAGTTGCTGCGCTTTCAGAAATTCCTCTATTAAAGCCATGTTTTCGGAGCTGAAATAAGGGGTATTGATTATGGCAAATTTAAGAGACTGGATATAACGAACTACGCTAATGATTAAGGGTATGAATGATAGGGAGAAGAAAGCGAGTAAATTGTAATTGAGTTTGTGCTCCTGGTCTTTATTGTGGGCGTAACTGGACCATAAGACAAATGAGACGAGGGCAGTTGTAAGTGCAACGAACAGGACAGGTGCAATGGTTTTGACAGTTAAGGGGTAGCGGAGTTTCTTTTTGATAAAGCTGAGGTCTTTGAGGAGTTTGTTGTCCCATTGTGCGTCGCTGCCGCTGTTTGTTAAGGTTCTCATTGATTTTTTTAGTTTAATCGTAAAATAGTAAAGATTCAAAGAACGGGTATAAAAAAATTTATGCCAAAATGTTTGTGCCAGTTTGAATATGCCGTCCTCTATGGGACGGGTGTTATTTGCTATTTTGTGCTACCAATATTATATACCTAGGGGTCACAAATGAGCCAGATTCATTAAGCCATTGATGCGGCTACGAGTTCGGCTATATCGAGCACTTTTACGGTGTCTTCTTTTTCTTTGTTCTTTACTCCGTCGGTAAGCATGGTGGTGCAGAAGGGGCAATTGGCAGCTATGATATTAGCACCTGTTTCGAGGGCTTGTTCTGCTCTTTCGAAATTGACGCGGGTGTTTCCTTCTTCTTCTTCTTTGAACATCTGGGCACCGCCTGCTCCGCAACACATGCCATTGCTTTTGCAGCGTTTCATTTCTACGAGTTCTACGTCAAGTGCTTCCAGCACGGCCCGGGGGGCTTCGTAGATATGATTGCCACGGCCTAAGTAACAGCTATCGTGATAGGTGATCTTTTTGCCTTTATAACTGCCGTCTTCTTTCATTTTTATGCGGCCTTCGTTGATGAGTTGCTGCAGCAGGGTGGTGTGGTGTATTACTTCGTAATTGCCACCGAGTGCTGGGTACTCATTCTTTAGTATGTTAAAGCAATGGGGACAGGCGGTAACTATTTTCTTTACCTGATAGCCGTTGAGGATATGGATATTATTATAAGCCATCATCTGGAACAGGAATTCGTTTCCGGCACGACGGGCGGGGTCGCCGGTGCAGCTTTCTTCTTTGCCGAGTATTGCGAACTTAATGCCTACTTTATCGAGTATCTGGGCAAAGGCTTTGGTTATCTTTTGTGCTCTCTGATCGAAGCTGCCGGCGCATCCTACCCAGAAAAGTATTTCGGGGGTTTCGCCGTTGGCTGCGTATTCGGACATTGATTTTACGGTCATAACATTAGTATATTTAAAACTATCAGGCAAACATCAATTTCCCTTTAGGCTCAGGGATATTCCTGCCTAATGATTTTGCAGTATCAATCCACTCTTTCATTATTACCTGCACGTTATTAATTGCAGTGGTGTATGTTTCTCCATCTGCAAGACAGCCTGGCAATTCAGGCACTTCAGCTATAAAACAATTATCGTCTTTACTCCAATAAATAATTACTTCGTATTTATTCAGATTGTTTTCCATTTTGCCATAGTTTATATTTTATAATTATTTCCCTTACTTGTTTAACCTGATAAGCTTTTACCATATTGTTCTTGGGTTGCAGATTGATGATTTCAATTACATTTTCCCTGGTAAAAATATGGTGGCTTCCATTTACACGCATTTTAAAACCCAAAGACAACAATATTTTTACAGCATCATCAAAATGAAAATTATTATCGGAATTTGCAAAAAGCAATGTTGTTAATAGCTTATCAAATTTACTCATAAATTTTAAAAACATTTTTAAAATTAATTCATTTCTTCAACCCATTTATCCCTGTCATCGGGACTAAATTTCCAGGGGGCCATGTTGTTTTCTATGTTGCCAAACATGAGGTTCCACTCCTGGGGGGCGTTGCTGTCTTCCATGATGAGGCTGCGACGCAGTTGCATGATAATAGAAAGCGGGTCTATGCTGACAGGGCAGGCTTCTACGCAGGCCTGGCAAGAGGTGCAGGCGCGAAGTTCTTCTACTGTTATATAGTCGTTCAAGAGGGTTTTGCCGTCGTCTACAAATGTTTTATTGAGAGTAATGTTCTTTCCTACTGTTTCCATGCGATCGCGGGTATCCATCATGATCTTGCGCGGAGAAAGTTTTTTGCCTGTCATGTTTGCGGGGCAGGAATCGGTGCAGCGGCCGCACTCGGTACAGGAGTAGGCATCGAGGAGGTTTTTCCAAGAGAGGTCGGGAATGTCTTTTGCACCGAAGCGATGGTGTTCTGTTTGTTCTGTAGCTGGTGGAGCTTTATCTGGTTCCATCATATACAGGACTTCTTTTTGTATCTCGGGCATGTTCTTTATTTCGCCCTGGGGGATGAGTTTGCCATAGTAAGCATTTGGAAATGCGAGTAAGATGTGCATGTGCTTGGAGTAGGGGAGATAGTTGAGGAAGGCAAAAATGCCTAAAATATGCAACCACCAGCAGCCTCGTTCTATACCAATTAATGTACCTGTGGACATGGTTGAAAACATGGAGGAAAGGTTGCCTGATATGAGGAATGTTTGTGTGGCGGTATAGTGTTCGATTCCTCTGCCTTGCAGTATATGGTCGGCGGAGTTCATGGTGAGGAAGAGACTCATTAGTATGATCTCGGTGATGAGGATGATGTTGGCATCGCTACGTGGCCAGCCGTTGAGCTCTTTCATATTGAGGCGGCGCACTTTTAAGATGTTTCTGCGGATGAGGAATATGAGGCATGCGAGCAGGACCATTGCTGCGAGTACTTCGAAAAAGTCTATAAGGAAGGAGTACAGGTTGCCGAGGAAGGGGGCAAACATCCGGTGCTGTCCTGTTATGCCATCTAAAAAGATCTCTAATATTTCTATATTGATGATGATAAAACCTGCGTAAACTGCGAGGTGGAGGAGTGCAGGGATGGGTTTTTTAAACATTTTCTTTTGGCCCAGTGCGAGGAGGAACATGTTTTTCCATCTTTGGCCGGGATTGTCTGAGATGTCTTCGTCGCGGCCAAGGTTAATGTTGCGGCGCAATGCTGCTATTTTTTTATAAAATATATAAATAGCAAAGGCGGTACATATTATAAAAAGAATTTGCTGGAGCACATGCATAAAGCACAAGGTTTGAAGCCCCGAAAATAATTGCTTTTAAGCTAAAAACATAGTTTTGATACTTATTGTATCTTTATTGATAATTTTGTCGTGGTTTTAAAAAAATGAACAGGTTCATGTATAGGAAATTGTTTGCAATCATGTGTTTGCTGATGTGGTTGTTGATGCCGGGTAAAATGCTGGGCCAGAGTAAGATCAGTGCCGAGAACC
>CAIYVS010000499.1 GCA_903929655.1 uncultured Bacteroidota bacterium
TACACTTACCGAAATATCCAGAGGTAAAATCAATGTTCCCCATATAATTGCATCATCAACCTCTGCAGTTCCTGCTTTATTTATTGTAAATGCAACGGCTGTCTGCATTGATCCCGCAGTACATTGAGGAAAGACCACGGCGGCGACATTGCTTATATTATTACCTGACCTCACAAATCCCGATCCTGAGCGAACTACAGCCACCCTCGCATAGCCTGTATAATCACATTCCGTTCCCTGTGCAGCGTCGTCCGGGGCTGCTGTATATAAAGCGATGCTAAAATTCCCCGCACTCACAGAACCGAGAATGCCATTTGAGTCTCCTATACCTGCTATTGGAATATTAAGAAATAATAAATCAAGTATCTCACCTTCAAAACCGTCTTTTGCACTCATAGTATCTTATTTTAAACATTAGTCCAATCATTATTATATGCGCACATTCCGGGAGTCGTTAATGATGCCCAATCATCAGAGTCAGCAACTTCGGGAATTGGTGTATTATCATTTAATTTTGTTGTTTTTAGATTTTCAGCTAGCCAGACCTGAGTCCCAATCTGGACGGTATTATAGACATTACCGTCAATATCTGTTATTGTATCTCCTGAAGTCCATGAACCGGGGTCATCTAAAAGACAACGAACAGATAATCCCCAATTATATAATTTAGGACCACCCCATGAGTCATCATCATTGTAATGAAGTTCTAATGTAGTTGCTAGTCCGCCTCCCTGATCAGTAGAAGACCACCAAATAGCGTAGAATCCCATTCCATCAAATAGATTAGTAGGTGGTGATTCTCTATATCCTACTGGTAATGCAGTGAACCCATAATTATCTGTTGCCCCCGTATTTGGAGTTTGCCAATGAGTAGTACCAATTTCTTTTAATTCACCTCCTGCCTCTGTTATAGTAACAAAAAGCCTTAATATATCCCACTCATCAGAAGTTGGCACATGACATCCTGTAGGTGCTAATTTGCCAGTATTGACAGCATACCAATTATATAAAAGCCCATAACCTAATTGAACCGGTGCAACACTCAAATTCCCTTTTACATCATAGAATATCATCCATGATACACCTGACATTTTTGAATACCGGCTTAGTTTTCCAGTAGCGTGAAACTTAATCCAATCCTCTGCACTTACCATTCGCTCAGAATCCGGAGGGATAACTTTACCGGGAATACCTACCAAATGGCCCGAAGTGCCGAAAACTATATTTGCCGATCCTGTAATACCTACCGGTGAATTAACCCCTGAGAGATTGGCGGAAGTTGAAAAAATAATATCTGCACTACCATGAATATTTGTCGGCGGGTGAAATAGTGGAGCAGGTGAATAAAATGGCACACCGTGACGAATAGGAATAGCATTAAGTCCAGATATATGACCTGTTCTTAAAGGTACACCGCTTCTATGTCCTATTGGTAGTCCCATTATTGAACAATTTTTAAATAGCCATTTGCATCAACCCATACCCTTCCGGCTGCAAGTCCTGTATTTGTTGTAGGCAGATAAAACATACTTAATTCCTGCGCGAAAATATCAACGAACTTATTGCCTGATGATTGTTTTCCGCCTGCACGTATAACACCGGCCCCCCTACCATCACCGATAACGATTTGTCTGGCATAAGACGTGCCTCCCAGGTATCCTTTCATATTGACCAAAATAGCCCCACTTGTGCCGTTGTTCGTTTTGTCCTCCCAGATATTATTGCCGACAATACTCACAGCTCCGACATAGGTTGTATCGGCTGTTGCTATTAATGTAGGCCCTGAAAAGTCATAACCTTTATTTTGAGATGTGAAAACAACATCGTCTCCACTGGCAGTAACAACAACTCCAATAGCAAGGAATGCCGAAGCATAAGCCTGTGCAAAAGCATAAGCCGTTGCACCTAAACTTCCAGCCCATTGCGCTGTTTTATATATAACATTGCATTTAATGTTTGCACTTCCGCCGGTGCCTGTTAATGTTACTGTATCTATTCTTTTTTGTCCTGATGAATATGCCTGCGAGGTTGCAATAGAGGCAGTGAGGTTTGTTGATAACTGAGAATATGCGGCATCTGTAATATCCTCCGAGTCAGTAGCCTCAGCATAAATAACATTTGAGACACTGCTTAAAGTAATTCCGGCACTCAGATACCAATAATACCACCTGCTGACAAAAGATGAGGCAGTATATTCCAGTGTTGATGAAAAAACAGCAGTGCGGGTAATTCCCCTTATTGTTATATTACCCTGTCCTGATGATCCGGAAAGAGTGAAACTAACTATCTTATTAGTTCCTGCACTGGCAGCCTGAGTATTGTCAACTGTCCCACTCAAATCTCCCGGCAGTACCGGCACTCCTTCAAAATATCTCACACCAAGATTGTCTATGTGTGCCAAGTTTGCAAATAGCAAGTTTGTTGCCACACTCTCAAAGTTGGCTCCAAAGGAATCCCAATAAGTTGTATCTGTTGGCACCTGGCCCCTGAAAGGGTTTCCTGCAACCGGTTTAGCTATATAGTATAACTGAGTAGTTGAATAATAGACAATATCAACCCTGTTGGCAGTTCCGTAATAATCTGTGTCCTCATTCCATTCTCCCCGGAAGATTCCCACGGGGCTCGTCCCGTCCGCGCCGTCTGCTCCGGGTGTTGCCGATGCGAGTTGTGTCCAATACACACCCTCTTCCGGAGTATGTCCTGATCCTGGGGTGTCATTGATATAGTTCCATGTTGAACCAAGATAAGTAATGTAATCACCTTTATAATATATTGTACCTGAATCATAAGCACCTCTGTAAATTGAGATAGGATAAGCGGCCCCGGAAGGTGTGCGTTGTATCAACCCGCCAAGAATAGTAAAGACATTTGGAGTTGTTACATTCCAATCAATACCACTATTAGAATCCCCAATTCTTACCTGGTTAGTATCAAGATCAATATAATTGAGTTGATTAGTAGTCTGAATCCTGCCGGTAGTTATTATCCTGCCGTTTATATAAGTCATCCCATAGGTAAAATCAAAGTCCCGCCAGCTACCTATTGCATCGGTATAAACAGCGTAAAGGATTCCACATACAAGATAATAATATCCATCATTGCCGTCAGTGGCTTTTTTATCTGGTGATAAATCCCATTGACCGGTTAATGAAGTCTTGCTGATCTTTGCATATAAGTAGTATGGAGTTTCCGGGTCCAGGTCTTCATAAATAGCTGATGATCCGATAATCCATTCATAACCTTCGCCTATCTTCCAGACATGATGAACCAAACTACCGGCACTGATATAGATTGCATTCGGATCGCCTAAATAGTTAGGCATGATCTTAACTCCATTCAGATGAAAGTTTGTGGAGGTTACGCCAACTGACAAGTAAAGTGTTTCAACAGAAAGCGGCTTAATCCTTGTACCGTCAAAATACCCGTCCGCATCAAATATCAGGTCCCTGAGTTGCTGCATCCGCATTGTATGCCTGCGGGTGAGCTCATCAGACGTGCGGTCAACATAATTAGTTTCTTTCTGTGTCGAAATGGTATTTATAATAACTCTCTCCTCCTGGGTGTATGGTACAAAATCAGCGATAGTCGCTTTTATCTTGTAAGTATTTGTAAGCGGATATTCAATTGCTGCTATCCGTATCAGGTTATTAACTCCCAAAGCAGAATCAACAACCGTAACCCTGTCTCCGGCACTTAGGACCAATTCGTTAGTCTTTGCCCATTTCGGGTCAATTTCAACGGTATAAACAACCATAGGAACACAGTTCTCATCCAGATAGGCGGCTGTCTCATCGAGCAACTTAGCTTCTGCAGTATCTATATATGATTGTGGAAGTGCTATATTAACCAGAGTATAGGTATTGCTTATTGCGGCAAGATTCAGAGGGTTTGGAGTTGTATAACCGTCCTCGTCTGTTTGTGGATTGAAGTATATTCTTTTGAGGGTATTGTCATATTTCCATATCTCAAATTCCTGCCCTGCCAGATCACCCGATTTGAATACTATCGACGGGGCACCAGCAGCCCCTTCAATGCGGCTAGTCCCAATGTCAAAATCAATACTACTATCTTCGACATAGTTCTCAAGGGCGGAATATTTATCTCCTGAAAATACATCTTGTTTAACTGCCGTTAATGTGCCTGTGCGATTCGGGTAAATATCATTATTGGTATATTGTCCCTCAATCGTACCATATAAATCTGTGTTCTTTGTCAGAAACCTATTGCCACCGCCAAATCCAGTAGGTGGTGTTGTATCAAAAATCAATCTCTTTGCCCGGTCCCGATACGTGAAGGGAATATTCGTAGTACTGCCAAAGCCATAAACCTTAGTGATAATATTCTGATCACTGACCTGTTGGCGTTCCAGTTTATACAGACCGTTATTTTTACCGTATTCAAATGAGAGTATAGTAACCGCCCCGACTGACTTAACCAGGGAGATTGATTTTCCTGTAAGAGAATATTCCAGACTAAAAGCCTCAGCAACTCTTGTAAGCGCACTTCTACAGGATTCATTTGAAAATACAAGCGTTTTCTCGCCTCCCGTTACATCTACAGTCCCGGCACTCCATCCGGAACCAAAATCAGGATCATTAAGATTATTAACAATATCGCTCACAAAATCAGCTGCCGTACCTGTACGCCCGTATTCCGCGAGCCCGTCAATAGAGATAAACAGTTTCTTTGCCAAGTCATACATCACACTTTCAAAGTCTATCTTATATTGATACGTGGAATTATTTAACTTAACAACTCCCGGGAGTCTGTTGATATAATAATTCTCTGAGCCATGAGTGATATAGTCTCCAATCTGAATATCTAAAACTGCAATACTAAAAAACTCCGAAGTAATCCTATGCTCAGTCATTAGCTTTTGAGAATAGAAGCTTTTGTCGTCAATGTTTATAGTGACGGAAGGCGAGGCGCTTCGATATATTGTCAGTGTACTCATGACATTGTGACACAGAGTAAGTTAATCTTAAATTTAGCAGTAACACCGGCATTATCTAATACAACATTACTTATCTTAAATCCTTCTACGGCAAAACAACCCACAGTCAATTGACCGTTTAGAATAATTGTTCTGGTTCCAGTGGAAGAAAATAGTAAATACAAAGCCTTTATCTTATTTTGAAAATCAGTCAAAGAAGAACTCATAATAAATCCATCAAACTCGAATGGCCTATGCTTTCTTTTTACTATTTGATATCCCTCCGCTTCAGATATAGTAAAATTCTGTTCTTTAAGTTCTGGTAAGTTATCCAGGGTTGCTCCATTGGAATAATATAGCCCTAATGACTTCATTGGTATCCCGTCTATTGTGTAAGCCGAAGATCCAGAGGCTGGTAATGTTCCTCCCGTGATATCAACAACAGGCTCTCTAAGTAAGAATGTGACCATAGTACCTCCGTTCATATATGCGGAAGTTATTGACTTTACCCAAATATCAAAATCACCATAAGGTGTCGTTATTGAATCCAATTCCGTAGCATTAACAATTGCTGAATATAATGAAGCCAAGATAGGTTTGGACTGAACCCTGGTCCCTGGTATGCTACAAACGAGAGACATGTCACGTCCACCAAAAAATATTTCTCCCTCTGCAACGTATGGTTCAATACCGTTTTCATCACCCCATTCATAAAATGTAGTACCTATCCTTGCTGGCAGATCAAAACAGCCTGACAAGGCAATATTACCGTCAGGCGCATGTCCGGGAATAATTCCGTAAGTTGTAAAATCCACGCTATTTAAAAGATAACTCATTTTCCAAATCCACTATAAACAGGTTTAGTATTCGATATCACAGTATCAAGTTTTAAATTTGCTTTCTGTAATTCCAAAACAGTATTCATTGTGTTCGCCTCAATTCCTACCAGGTGCATAACACCCTCCCTGCTGTAATCTTTAATGAGTTTTTCATCATCCGAGAACTTGCGCATAATTGCCGCTAAATCATTATTATCATTAACAGGTGATGACTGAGGAGTATATAGTATCTTCGGACTAATATCCTCGGGATTCTTTGCGTTTACAATATTGGTATTAACAACCGTTTCCGGAACATTAATAACAGGAGCTATGGGTGTATCGGCAATTGTAATCGGCTGGCCTTGTAATATTGATTCAATATTCTTTAACTCCGCAACTGTAAGAAATAACTGCTCAACGGTCTGCTTGTTATAATCCCTGTTTTGGCGGTTATCATCTGATATTTTCCGCATCAGTCCTGCCAGTTCTGTTCCGGTATCTTCGGTTATCTGTTTTTGGATGGTTGCGGAAACAGTACTCGGTTGATTTAGAGTAGAATTATTAAGATTAACACCTGTTATTTTAGCGGCATTTTCTCTTAATTTTTCATTATTCACAATTATATCATTCCACTCTTTTTGTAATTTTGCAACATCTTCTTTAGTCAATCCTCCGGGCTTTGCTAAATCAGCCGCTAATTCATGATACCATGCAGATATTTCTGGCTTGCTCATTTCTTCAAGAGCGGAATTAATGGCACTTACTAAAAATTCATTAAATACATCAGCAAAATCCGCCGCTGATGTTTTGCCTTCCTGAAACCCTTGAGAAATAGCATCAGCTACAGCTAACGCAGTAGTATCTGTATAAAATTCAGTTAGTGCCGCATTTGCATCCTCAATCTGAACTGTTGTAGCCTGCCACGTTGCATAGGCAGCATCGGCCTTGTCTTGTCTCCACCCTAATAAATCAAGATGTTTATCTGCGCTTTTTTGTAATTTCTCATATTCAGCCTTCTCTGCTGCTGCTTTCTGATTTAAAAAATTAAGTTCATCTTTTCGCGCTGCTTCTTGCCCTCCTGACTGTTTTGATTGTTCGATTAATCGTGCCTGCTGTTCAAGTGAGACATTTATAGCATCAATCTGTTTTTTAAATCGCTCTGTTTCTGTGGGAATAACTGTTAATATTGCCGATAACAACGATGTTGCCGATCCTATAACATTTCCTTCAGCTAACTGAGCGGCAGCATCTATTCCTTTGTTGAGAAACCCCATTGATTTCTCGTCCAGTCCTAATTGCTGTCCGATCTGATTTGTTAATTCGGCTGCTGCCTGAACTAATTTATTTCTAAGCTCTAATTGCTTTTTAAGAGATTCTTCTTGGTTTTTCCCCGCCGCCTCGTCCAGCTTTATTTGTGCCTCATCTGCTTTGGTATTTGATTCCGGCGTTCCCTCTTGCCTTAGTATTTTTATCTTCTGTTCTTCATATTGTTTAAAGGTTTCAAAATCGAGCTTTCTTAGTTTCTCATCACGGTTATATCCATCTACTACTATAGCATTCCTGGCCAGTGCCATATTTTCAGCAGCATCCAGCATCTCAAGCGCATACTTAGTGTCAATCTCCGAATTGGCTTTACCTCGCTGGGCAGTTATATCTGATAACAATGTTGATGTTTCCGGGCCGTTAAGTCTTTTGACTTCACGCTCCATATCATCGTATTTCTTCTTAACCTCGGCTTTCTCTTTGTCAATACCTTTTAATCGATAATCAACAACCTCATCGTAAATCTTTTTTAAGTCCTCTGCGGCTTTCTCGTTGATATTCTTAATTGTATCTTCTCTTTTCTGAGTAGCCAGTGTTATCTGTTCGTCGATCTGATCCTGCCGGACCTTTGGCAATTCAGCAACATATTTACCGGGGATAATTGCACTGGTATCTTTGTTTATGCCGCCTACCTGCGGAGTCTCATTAAAAGCCCTTAATTCATCGGCCTGCTGCGACTTTATCTCAACCAGTTTCTTTTGGAAGTCAATATCTGCCTGATCCCGCTGTTTCTGTGCGCTGTCTTTTTGCAGGTCCAGTTTTTGCTGCTCAATATCCAGCTGGTTTGTGATTAATGCCCGACCCGTGGCGGTATCATAATCGAGTTGATCCTTTTTACGCTTTTCAGCTTCTTTGTTTACCTCTGCGTCTTTAGCCTTTAACTGGTCCTTTATGCCTTTAATGATTATCTCCTGGTCTGCGACGGCCTTCAGTGGGTCTGCACTTGGTGTTATCTGGATTACTTCGAGTTTCTTCTCCTCAATGACTAATTGCTTTCTTAGTTTCGTGCGTTCTTCAACTGCTGTCTTTAATTGATTTAGCTGCTTGTCT
Source organism: uncultured Bacteroidota bacterium (assembly GCA_903929655.1). Taxonomy (GTDB): domain Bacteria; phylum Bacteroidota; class Bacteroidia; order Chitinophagales; family Chitinophagaceae; genus JABDGU01. Next base: position 8,128 of record CAIYVS010000499.1, read on the forward strand.
AGTCCAGATATTAAGTCCTCCTGCTGTTTTACTGATGTGTCAGGGAATTTATCAGGGGTGACGAGTATTGTTTCCAGCTTACCTTTCGCTTCTGCCAGTTGAACCTGAAGGGATTGCTTGAATTTTAATAACTGATTTTCAAGCTCTGTGACTTTCGCTTTCTGGTTGCTTATATCCTTATCAGATACTTTTGGTGTTTGCTCGAGACTGAACAATTTACCGGTTGCATCTGCGATCTGGCTCTGAAGATTATTTTTTTGAGTTTCCAGATCCTTTAACATTGTCACATTTGCATCGGGCTTCTTTTCAAGTGTTTTCCCGAATTTGTCAAAGGCAGCATTTGTTAAGTCCGTCTCAGATTTTATTCCTTTTAGAGCATCAAATAAAGGTCTAAAATCATTTGCCATATTAGCAGCAGAGAATGAAGTTGCAAGTCCTTCCTTATTAATGGTCCCGACCTCTGCCATCAACTTTTGTCTATAATCTGTCAATGCTTTTTCTGCATCCGGCAAACCAGCCTTATAATTTGCAATAAGTTGGGCTATTTCAAATTTAACCTCTGATGCACGTTCTTTGCCTAACTTTGATTCAACCGCTTTTGTAATATTTCCCTGAGCCTTAACAATATCCGTATTATACTCGGTATTTATCTTCTCAAGTTCCGCACCTCGCACCCTTATTGCAATATTTTCAGAGAGTGATTTATTTACAAGATCCTGCGCCTCTTTGATCTGACCTAAATTATTAAACTCCTGAAGCTGTGCAGGGATGTATTGGCCGTACTGATCAATGATTTTTTTCCTTGCCAATACCCACTCCTCAGTTCCGTCCTTTGTTGCTTTTAAGGCACTGAATAAATCCAGAACTTTATCCTTTTCATTCTCAATCTCAATCTGTGCCTTTTGTGTTGCTTTTTCCAGTTCGGTCTGGTAGGTAAGAAACTTATAACCCGCATACAACAAAGCAGTAATTGCGGCAGCAGCTAAGACATAAGGATTTGCCAGCATGGAGGCGTTTAGTGACTTCTGAGCTATCGCGGCACGTTCCTGCATAACAACCCATCTTGCATCGGCTACGGTGGCTGCATCGGTTGCCCCTGCCGTTAATATCATAACTCCCGCCTGTATAGCCTGCTCGCGCGCGACAAATATCGTTGCGACTTTCGCGGCTCCCAAAATCAAGACTAATCCCTCGATAACAGAGAGAACAGTTTTATAATTTCCCACAAGCGTCTGAAGTCCTGAGATACCACCATAAATGATTCCTTCATTAGACTTACCGATATCATTGAGCATCAAATCCCATTTGTCCCGTAAATTGGAAATCTGACCGGTGACAGAGGCGTTTTGTTTCTCCATCATATTGTAAAACTTGCCGCCTTCGGATGCCATTGACTTAAACGCTGCCGATACCATAGGAAACTTAACCTGTCCGGCAGTGACCATTGCGCCTATCTCATCCTTTGTCTTTCCGAGGTTCTTAGCAAGTTCTGCTATAATTGGAATACCGGCCATTGCCAGCTCCCTGACTTCCCGTCCCTGAAGCGTGCCAAGTGTTGCGATCTGTCCGTAAGAAATAGCCACCCTGCCGATTGGAACGCTAACACCCGCAGCGACATCACCGAGCATTTTCATTGTTGACATCACATCCTCAGTAGCAATGCCCATAGCCATTAATTGCTTGATATTTGACGCTACATCTGTAAGTGTGAAGGGTGTTTTTTCAGAGAACGAAATAGCCTCCTGCATGAGCTTATCGGCTTTCTCTTTCGATCCGAGCATAGTTTCAAAGGCAATACTTAACTGTTGAAACTCCCCGCGAACAGCGATAACCTCTTTACCAAATGCCGATAATGCCCTTACCGAGAAATATGCAGCGAGCGATCCTCCCACACGAGCCATTGCATTGTCAATACTAGAGGCTTGTTTTTCAACATCAGCCGCCCAATTTCCAACGGTCTTATTTGCCCTTTGAATACCAGCTTCGAGCTTATCAACATTAAGCGTTGCGTCAAAAACAATGGAACTCATCTCTTTATGTATTTTTCAAGTGCATTTGCAGCTTGTTTTGGATCAGTAATAACATCCTTTGCCTTAAAATCGTACCAGGGAAAATCAGCCATTTCAAGATTCAGTACAATCCAGCTTTTATTCATAACCTCCTCATCAGTTAAATGAAGTTTTGAGCGCATCAATGCAATCCTGCCAAAAAAACTATCCCCGCCTATTATTGCTCCGGTTTCTTCAGTATGTTCATCTTGCCTTTGGCCAATACCGAAATAAAAAAAAAAGGTGTAGGGTCTGACTGTTTATGAATAACAGCAAACAATGTCTGAATATCCTTCAGGCTGAGCTTTAAAATACCTCTTGCAACAATTTTCCTCCACCGAGTATTGGTAGCAATAGCAATAGCATTGGCGATATGAGTTAAATCTTTACTACCTTCCATTAATGCAGGAAACATCTCCTGATCCTGATCAATAGTGCCTAGTTTTGATAATTCCACACTAATAGCCATGAGTTGCTTTCCCGAAAGTAGTTTTATCCCCAAATGAAAGGTAAACCACCCATAACGAAGTGTAAATGTATCAGCCTCCCCGGCAATACCAAGTATTATATTTGCTGCGTTCTGTTCCATACTAAAGAGGCCCCATACAGAGCCCCTTGTATTAAACAGGTTTCACGCCCCAAGTCCCGAGATTATCAAGAGTCATCAAAGGAGTTGCTTTAACCTCAACAGCAAGCATTTTATCCCTTGCAAGCCCGCCTGTGATCCTGGAAATGAGCGAAGCATTATAGAACTCGAACTTATGACCTGAAACAGTTGTTATCTCCAGTGCTTTTCTTACCTGGGTGTATCCCGTTGCAGGAGTGTATCCGGAAGCATTCCCTACTCCGCCCTTTAATGCAGCCAGCGTAGCGAAGTCCATGTCATAAAACTGCATCACTGAAGAAAGTTCGCCCTCTTCAGTTTTTACCTCGTTGATGGGAGAAAACTGCTGGTCAACATAAAACTTAGTACTTGATCCTTCAGTCTCTTCGAGAGTGACAGTGCCTTTTACCGTGTTTGGTAGTAAGGTCAGTGACCCACTGGCAGGCATTGTATTGGTGCCGGTAGGTGTTCCGTATTTTACTGTATTGACAGTATAGATATAAGTTGCCATTTTTTAATTATTAATGTTTTTAAAACTAAATCGTAAATTTGAATAATGTTCCTCAAGTTGTTCCTCTCTGAATGTCTCCTGACTTTCAAAATCAACCAGGTAGGCAGTCGTTGAGACTTGTGTTAATATCGCTAATACTGCATTTGATCCGGCCTCTAGTTTTGTGATATCCGGCTTGCCTGGTGCAATATCTTTGACATGGTAGTTAACATTTATATAAACCTTTTGCAAAACATCTGCATTGATCGGGAGCGAGTTGATAACAACATATTCAGCATCAGTAGCATTATCGGGTTTACTATTCCGGTATTTTGGTTTAGTAATAGAACCCAAAAGGCTGTAAATAACTCCTATACAGTAATCTGATGTTCTCATGGTAGAAATGATTCCTCCATACTTGCGCCCGTTCCTTTTTCAATCAACTCAAGTCGTTCTAAATAAGTTGATAAATCAACTATGCAGACATCCGCTTGATAAGAAATAACGTTGTATCCTTTTGATTCGACATAAGAAGCGTAATTCATCCCGGCAAGTCCTATCAGTTGGATTCCAATCGGCTTAACTGTATCCTCAATAATGCCCCTGTTTGCAATGTTGTTATTATTATCGTGGACCAGCGCGCCATTATGAAATATAAAATACCCGATTGAATTTCTCAGATTGGTAGTTTGATCCTTATAGGTACCCATTGCATGATCCTGCATTTGTTCCCTGGAATTGATTACGAAGTCTTCCCCGGCTCGTATAAAGGAATTAATCATCTTTTCATAAAGCTTATTTGCCTGCTCTTGTATTTCAGCGGATGATCTGGCGGTATTGAAATTGCTCTTTAAAGCCATAATCTTGAATTTAGTTGTCCGTTTGAAGACTGTTTCACCGTGCCTGAAATTATGCCACTTGCAAAAGTTGTCAAGACATATTCCGAATCAATCGGTATTACTGTAGTCATGCGTGGTAAGTAACAGTTAAAGACATAATCAATCAAAACTCCGTCCTTCCCTGCTATCTTTCTGGCTGCACTGTTTACTTCAGCTCTACATTTTAAGGTGTAGTTTGTTGAAGCTCCGGCAGTCCACGACCCATCATTGTTTTGAGTGCTTGCCGCATGGACCGTTACTACAATGCTATCAGGATACTGATCCATTACCAGCGATTTACAAACTTGGCTGTCGGTTTCAAAGAACTTACCGGATTTGCCACTCCATACTTTGCATAAATCCCATTTGCCAAATTTATCAGTGCGGTTCTATCGGTTAAAGAAATTGAATAACCTCCCTCAGAGATATTTGGTGTTGTGAGTATCATGACAATTGAATCGGCATAAGCCAGATCAAAAGGTTCCCCTGCGACGTAAGTATCCGTCGAAGTCAGTCCCCTGTCAGAAAGTGCTAAAACATAAGAATTAGCATCCGACAGAGGGAAACTTAACTTTGCTTTTATCGCCTCAAGGTATGTCATTATGCGAATGTGGTAGCGTGCTTCGTGTTAAGGATAAAGATCCCGTTCACATCATTGAACCTCGGAAATGCGTTGGCTACTCCTTTGGTAAATTCGCCAAATGGTTCCAGTTCTGCCCACTTACTCAAGAGTACATGATCGCGTTTTACCATAATTGCTTTTTTGGCTATCTCTGCGCTTCCCTCTTCGGCTATCGGTCCATGAAGTACATTACCTACCTGCATATCAGGAATAAAGGTTACATAACCTGCTTTCCACGGTGCAACATTGCTCAGAACGTGTGCATTTGTCTCAAATCTTAACAGTGAGTCAATAAGAATTATCTGTGGTAAGAGATAAGCAGAAAGCATCTGGTTGAGGTCTGCAAATGTAGGATCTGACTTCCGCGAGGCCGTTACTCTTTGGAATACGGCATATTTATCCCGTACCTCTGTACTGGCTGCCATATATACGAAAGTAGCCCGGTCCATCAGGATATACTGAAGCGGATAACCCAGAGCCCGTGCAGTTTCCTGAACGACCTGAATATCAGCTATCGGAGTAGCACTTGCAGCAGTTGACCAGATCACAGTAGCCCCGGTTTTGTTAGTTGAAGGAATGCCAAAGTCACAATCAACCTCGGTTATAATACCGTTATTGTTGGAAGTGGTCAGTGAAATAACCCCGCAAGAAAGTGCCTGCAAAGACAGGTATTCAGTACGTGCCATAACTCCTGTGTAACAAAAATCAATATCATTGAATACAATATCAAGAAGTGCGCTTTTGTTCATGTCGCCCTGCATAAGTGCCTTAATGGTATTGTACTCGTTCATATCCTTCTCGTCCATCTGCCTTTTGAGTGCGAGTTTGGGGATATCACCGGTTGTTTTGGTGATTGTCCTACGGGATTTGAGGGGAGCCGATGCGTTGTACTCGATAACATCAGCCATAACAGGATTACCACCCGATCCGGCAAGGGATTCCCATGTCAGCTGAGTGGTATATTTCAGAGGAAAAAACTGTTGCCAGAACATTGTCTGCAAAAATAATTCCCTTTTGCGGTTAACGTATGCTTCTACATTGGCTTTCGTTAACTCTTTTAAAAGTGATCTTTCCATTTTGTCTTAATTTAAAAGTTAAACGAAACGAATGAGAGGAAGTAGTGCCTTAATTGTGGAGTCCACAGGATAAGGTAAAAGAGATTCCCGTACACGGCCACGAACCAGAAGGCCGCAACCAGTATTTTCAGCAGTCAGATCCACCGGGTTAGTTGCTATTGCAACCGGAGTATAAAGAAATCCGGCAGCGGCACCCGAAGCAGCGGCATGTATTAGTACGCTATCATCAGCCACGGCAACTCCAAGAGCACCGGCAAGAGCTAATGTGTCATAATAAGCACCTGAAGCGGTTATAGTGGAAATTGCTCGCGCCGTAGCTGTGTTTGCTGTATTGGTGACAAATTCACCGGCAATGAATTCATGTCCTTTTTCTACAAGTACGGATGTTGCTCCACTTGCGGCAAGGGCGTAAGCCTTCGCGGTTTTACAGACGTGATAAATGCCATCGGCAGCCACGCCCAAGAGTGCGCCCTCTTTCATCTCGGTTTGAGTCGTTGGAAAGTCGCCTTTCTCAACCACACCTCCACCGGGAATATCCTCAAGGATCAGCTCAACGGCCAGGTTCCTTTCGGTATCTGAAGAAGAAGTTATTTGCATAATAAATTACTTTTTAATTTTTGATTCTTTTAACGGCATTTTCTCATCCAGGTAAGTAATCATATCTGCACTTACTTTATCCCCGGTGAGTCCGCCTCCCGTTGGCGGTGTTGAAATAACGACCCCCTTCTCTGCCATCTCCTGTTTGAAGCCATTGTAATCGGTTTCAATAGATGCGACGAGTTGGTCAATCCTGTCCTCTGATTCTGGGATCAGATTACGTCCTTTGAGAAATGAAGCCGGAATACCTTTCAGTTTTTCATGACCTTTAACCCTTTCAGATAAAAGTCCTGAAGCCTTTTCCTTCTCCTGATTCTCTAATTTTGTCTTGAGCTCTGTAAATTCAGCATCTTTTGTTTCCCGGTATGTTTTGAACCATGTAGGCTCTTCCGGATCAACTTCCTTCTCTTTTGGCGGTCTGCCAATCTTTTTAACCGGCGTTCCGTCCTCATTGAGCCCATGTTTTTCCAGAAAGTTCTTTAATGCTGTTTTCTGTGCCTCTGTTGCTCTTTTATCCCCTTCAGTCTGAAGTAGACCGGCATTTAATTTGAGAAGATCAATAACCCCGTCTGTTAACGTTGTCTCAATCTGTTTATCTTCCGTGATGGTTTTGCTGTAATGTTCTGCAACCCCTAATAAGTAATTGTCCGCAACCCCTGATAATCTGGTTTTGAGGAACGCTAAAATTTTCTCTTTCATAAAATATAGATAATTTTCATCAAATTTAAACCTTATTGTATTGTCAATTCGTTTATTAGTTGTAATTTAGTCTTTTGAAAGACATTCTATTTAGCCCATGACCTTAACTCCTTGTGAGTATTGCAAACAATTCCCCTTTGGAAATAGGCAGGTTTCCATTAAAACAATTATCCGCCGGTGCGAAAAGGGATTATTACCAACTGGTCATATAGCAAAGAAGATACCAGGAGGGAGGGGACAGTGGATCATTGAAGTTACTGAAGTCAAAAATGATAATGTCGGTTATTTTAATATAAGATGAAAAGATCAGAATCTTACAGACAAATGTTTCCTTCTGTAGCATATCCTGAATTATCTGGCAGTTTAACCCATTACCGTCCTGATGGTCTATTTTTAAATTCTCTTTTTTACCTAAAATAGATCCATGTAGAAAAAGACATCTTTGTTTTCCATTTACTGAAACATTCCTTTTTGCATAAAAGGTATTTTTATCTTTATACGCAAACCATTTATATTGATTTTCTCTTTCATAGTCAGAGTCATCAACTATTGCAGTTTTACCTTGTGTTAATTGTATTTCTTTCATCTTACCGAATTTATGTTTTACCGAAAAAAGAAAGTGGCAGGGTTTCGGTATGCCTTTTCGTCAAGGGGATCAGTCCTTAACTATCCACTCTCAAAGATATAAATTATTTCTTACCTATCAAACTTTTTATTATCTTTTGGTTGTCTGTAAAAATATAGGGCGGACTTTTATAATTTGAATATTTATCATAATTTTCTTTCCAGAAGTTCACGAAGTTATCAGGATATTCCTGAATCTGAGTTGTATCAAGTTCAGCATTGCCATCTAAATAATCCCGGAAATTCTCCTTTGAACTCATTATTGGTATGGCATGACACATGCACTGCGGGTGATTTCCTGTAAATACATAATCCTTTGGATAGGTTCCTTGTAAATCATCGCAAATATCTTGTATTTGGTGCTGAGCGGAAACTTTGACACTAATTCCTATAACGAAATCTATCTGATCCCATCTAATGTTATCTGCTAACATGTAGGCCGTATTTGTTTCCGTTCGTGTAACTCTTAATGCATTGCGATAAGCACTATTATACACTCCCTGCCCGGGTGCATTGTCAATCATTGCCTGAGAAGCTACAAGGCGACCATTATCATCCCTTACCCTACGGAACAAAGCATCAGGATTCTGAAGATATTGTCTGATCCGTCTTGATATAACGTCTGCACTGTCTCCATTCATCAGGCCAATTCCGAGGTGTATCTGTAATTCGTCACGTAATTGATCAGCTACTTTCCAAACGGCGTCTGATAGGGTTTCTGTGCCATGTTCTGAACCTATGAATGCTTTTAATGCTGGGATGTTTGGCATGAACCATTTTGCTTCCTGAGCGGCCTTAATGGTTCCAATGGTCTTGATATAATCTTTTACAATATTGTCGTTTTTATCATTTGACAGTGACCATGTTTTTTCTATCTCCAGTTCTGTTAAATCCAGTGCCTCTTTTTGAAATGATTCAATGATAATATCTATTTTATTATTGATAACTCCATTGAACTTAAAACTACGGGTAAATTTAGCATTCGGATCATTTGAAAGTGCAGCAAATTGACCAGCTACCTTATTAAATATCTCCCGGTATTTACGATTATACTGTAATTGATTTCTCAGGTGCTTATCCCGGTAGTCAAGTGATATGTTATTAATCTTTGACATTTATTTTAATGAGTATCCCTCCTCTTCATGGTGACAAGTAAGTCCTGTATATACATATCCCTGCTTCCATGCTGCTTTCATTTCTGCACTAAGCCTTCGCCATAGATCAGCATCGGCAGGATAGGCTGTTCCTGTTTTTTCACAACAGTCCCTTGCCCGTAATTTGGTGTCACTGTATTTTATACAAGCACTCGAATTAATCATTCCGCACGGAACGGGAAGAAACTCTTTAATTTCATGCGTTTCTGCAAAATCAGGTAGTGTCCTTCCTAAGCAAGTTGAAAGCGTGCAGATAAAAAACGGCTTCTTAGCTTCAATTATCTTATTAATTTGTTCAAGATGGTCCACGTCCCACCAATCATCGTGATCCAAACAGCAAATATATTGATAGCCGGCTTTCAGGGCTAGATTAATCCCTATCTGGGCAGCACTTGCCCCGCCAGTACAATAAAGCCGATAATCTCCAAAGGGATATTTTTCTCTCTCAATCGCTTTTGACAAATTACCCCAAAACACATGATAGGGCTGTACTATTGATTGTAATTCTTCTTTATTCTCATACTTGTCTCCAATGACATAAATACGGTAATCTTTGTGAGTTTGATTTTCAACAGATTTTAAAGCCCTATCAAGGTAGAACGGGGTTTTTCCGTCTGGCCTCTGATATGTGGGGATAATAATTGCTATCTTCATATTTTGATCCATTCTTTAGGGACAATATCATCTGTGCTGCAACGACCATCTCCGACCCATATAGCCGGTGCGATAACCTTTTTATCGGGATTTTTGTTCAAATAAGCCCCCCACCAGCTGAAGGTACTATTAGCTATTATATTGTGATTACAGAGACTCATAAAATACAATTCCACAATGTCGGTATCTTTGAAGAAAATAAACTGGTTCCCATTGAATCTTTCCCGGCACCAGGTTAAATCATCTGAGAATACAATGTACTTATCCGCCCTGACCTCTTCCATAGCTCTATTATAATAATCCATGCCAATCTGAGCAAATCCTGGATTTCCTACATAGTCAGTCCTTCTAACGTGAATTGAACAGGAATTTAGTGGCATTGACTGATGATGAACCCACAGCTTTTTTTCAAGTTCCTTCGAGGGCTCAAATAACTCCCAGATAAATTCCTTTGAATAAAAATTCTTTTCACTGACTGCGTAACCGGAATATAAAATATTATCATGAGCTACAACCGGACTATAAGTGTCTGAAATTGCCTGGATATTCAATATATTGGTTCCTTCAGTTCTTAAATCAATGTATTTCCAAATACTATATAAATCAACTCCCGATAACCGGCCATTTCTTTTTTCATTTGCGATATTTGGAGCAACATTAATATACCCTACCTCCATCCCTGATCTTTTACCCAGAGATTCAATAAATGCTATCTGAAACATCATATTACCAAGTCCACTTAAAAGGTACATTGATATCATATAGATTCTTTTATTATGCAATTATTATCTAACTCATGAATATAATTAATATCCCTGGGTACTTGCCATTTTTCCCTGTTACCCATTTCAACCTTATACTGCCATTCCTCAAATGATCTTGTGTAATAGTGATTTATACGCGCCTTCGATCTGGAAGAATCCATCGCTTTCCTACCGTCCCACTGTGCATAATCCTGATTCACTAGTGGCCTCTTTGAAGTACAGGCATGTTGATTAAAAATATTTAAACAATACTCAGTTCTTATTATGCTTTTGTTTACCAGGTTACGAGGATACTTATACTCAGTTCTCATGAGGTAATTTTCCCTAACCAATCCCTGTGGTCTTTTGATGTGGCCCGAAGACCCATAAAAGCAATACGATATAGCCACCCCTCCGTAATTTTCATAACACGACAGAAAGTCATTAATATTTTTATGTTTATAGAGTACAATAAATTCATCCACGTCCAACAATGATAACCATTTGCTTTTTATTTCCTTCAATGTATTATTATGCAATACATCAGGAACATGAGGATTTAATCTCTCTACACGAATAATCTTAACCCTGTCTCCCCATCTCGAAGCAAGTGGGATATCAGACTTGTGATCATAAATAACAATCTTTTCAAATCCCAAAGCAAAATGGTATTCAATCCATTCATCGAGATATGAATCATCATTCCGGCAGATAGTGCTTATAATCGCTTCAACCATACTGTATTTTTGAACTGTTCAATATTGTCGAATACCTCATCAACGGCCTTCTTAACTCCTTCCATATCGTAGTCATGACCTGCTAATATTCCACCCGCCTTAATCTTTGGCAGCCATGCCGCTATATCTGCCTTCACTGATAAATATTCATGATCCGCATCAATAAACACAAAGTCCAGCGATCTATCAAAGAATTTTGCACACATTTGAGAATCACAAATAATAGTATGAATATAATTCCGGACATGTTCAGTATTGAAAAAATATATTTCATAGTCTGCCTGATGCTTTACACCGTCAATCATAAATGGCTTGAAACTATCAACAGCGTAAAATTTTACTCTCTTCCCGGAATCCCGGATGAGTTCAGCCATGCAGATAGTACTTTCACCATCCCATACACCTACCTCGACAATATTAGCATTATCAGGTAATAAGTCAACTATCATTTTATAAGTATCAGGATAATTAAACCCCCCTCCTTCGCCACCTCTGAAATTAGTTCTTATCATAATACTTCAATAGCTTGCTGTACGTCAAATGTAGGAATATTATATTTCTCATGTACTTTTTTACGCTCTGCAAAGCTATCATCTATAAATATACTTTCCGGTTCGATGTAATCAGTCTTCGTGTCGGTCTGGTGTATATCATCAAATAGTAATGTGGAAATAGCGTTTTCATGTAATACTTTCGGGATTGATCCTTTGTGACTTGTTACAAGATAAATGAATTTACCCTGTTTTCTGAATTTATAAAGAAGTGCAATCATCTCTGGATTGATAGGAATTAAAGTATCATCCATATCAATATAGACATTCTTAAAATTATAGTCAAAGTAGTACTTGTTTTCCAGCGCCCTGTCAGTTACTTTCACATAGTCACTTTCAATTATCTCGACATCCATATCCATCCAACCACCAGTCAGTAGTAGCTAATTTTCCCCATATGGTTCCTTTAGAATAATAGTCACTCTTATATATTGGAGCTCTCTCCTGAACCTTCTCCTTCCAAGCTTCTCCCAATTTGACAAGGAAGTTATCTGTCATCAAGGATACAGTATTACCTTTCTCATTGCCACTAATCATATTAGCTGTACCACCAATTGCTGCAGGAATAGCTCCACCAATAAAACCAGCATTCTGAATTATATATGCTCCTGTCTTCTCTACAAGATTATCAAGAGTATTAGCTGTTCTAGCCCACCCAGTTTGTCCCCACCTAAATTCATTCTCTGTCTTTGTAGGATCATATACTGGGAATCTCCTTGCATTATATAATTGCTCGGCAGTATCTGTCTTAGCAATATCATCAGGTCTGGTAGCAGGAGGAGGAAGAAAGTCAGGGGTACTATTATCCACAGAAGATCCTGTAGAAGCACCTGGCATACTTCCATCCTGAGGTAAAGTTCTGTGCTCTGGTAGTATATTATCCTTTAAAGGAGATAAGTCATTTATTGGCATCTTACTTAGAGATTAGTTGTTCTATATTAGGATAGTGTGTTTTAAATAACTCTATGATCTTCTCATCAGTAAGAGATGGGAGATACTGATTCTGGAAATTAACACGATCTGTAGGGTCATAATA
>CAIYVS010000500.1 GCA_903929655.1 uncultured Bacteroidota bacterium
ACGTCATTAATATAAAGAATCGGTTGACTACCAAAATGAATGAGGCTATCGTAACCCGGACAGCCTCATTTTTAATACCAACCATTGAGCATCAGAGTTCCTAGGCTGAGCATATATCCAGGTGCTTAATCGGAGCGGTGAAGCTGGTAGGAACTCTGTTTTTGATAAACTACACTTCATCCTAGGGTACGAAAATTGAAAAATATAAACGCCACGAACGAACTTAGGTAAGCACTATATTTTTTGTTGCCCGAAACGATCTCTGCCAAGTTTGCATTACTTAATTTGCCCTATGTGGAAACAAAATTAAATTTGAAGCAGGTGCATTTCGCAAAAAATTATATTGAATTTTAGGTATTGCTTGCAATACATTGTATTTTTTCGTGTCCCTTTTTTTGTACATTTTGAGGGGTACGGGGAGGCTTCCCCGCAAGATTGCATGTCGTCATATAAGGAAAACATTAATGTGTCGCCATGGCGACATGCAATCTTGCAAAACTCAAAAATCAGTATTTTCTTATCAGATTCTTTCCTAAAGAATGGGCTAAACGATTCCTAAAAAAATAGGTAAATATCTGTTTCCAGTTCCAGGGGTTATAGGCTCTTACATGTCTCTGTCTAAATCCCGATCCTTGGATTGGTCACGGACTTGTTTCAATTCATCCAATTGAACTCGGCTGTGTTCAATCTCCCATTCCTCTTTTCCATTAAAGAACCCTGCCAGAAAGTCATTAGTGGGTTGTAAGGTTTTGATCATTTTCCCTACCAAACCAGGCTCATGTTTGGCTATCAAATACCCCCGATTAAATCCGTTGATGTATGTCTGTTCGTTCATGTAATGAAATTAAAAAGTGTCTTTTGCGTGTTTATCAAGGTATTCATAAATGCTTTGGATATCATATAGTATGAGTTTCTTTTCCGGTTGCGAAAACCGGATTTTGCCTTCATCCCGCATCTTCTGCAAGGTGCTTTTGCTACTAATACGGAGCTTTTGCATGGCTTCTTCTCCCGAGATCCATTTGTCTTCCGGTTTGGGCTGTTTCTCTTTGATGCGCTGAAATACTTGCTCAACGAGGGCGTAAAATGCTTCGTCTTCAAGGCATATGACTTCCATTATATTACTACGGTTTGGGATTTAAAGGTAAAAAGAAAGGATAACAGTTTTCAGTGAATAGGGGTTATATGGGTATATAGTGTGTTTTTCTAGATCGAAACGGGAGAGGAAAAAGCAAAGAAAAAATGATTTTTCGCATGAGATATTTTCAGATTTCAATACTTTGCAAGATTGCATTTCGCCATGGCGAAATGCAAATACATGTGGTAAACCCCATACCTCGAATGCAAGATACGGCTCTCTTTATTGTGACTAGTCCTAAAATAAGTTGACACTTGGGATTTTACCTTATCAAGGTAAAATTCTGTAGTGCTTTTACCTATTTTAGAAAACCGTTTTAATATCGTAACCCGATTCAGATAGTCCAATGGTGTAACGATAGCATCTTTGTAATGCTAATAAACATTATCTATTCATATACTGAAAGTGCACTTTCATATACTGAACGTACACTTTCATATACTAGAGCTTTTAAAGTATTAGGATCTACATAATTTAGACAAGCAGAAAATGTCTGATAAAAGAACAAAAATGTCAGCACAACTGTTTTTTAATCAAAGCCATATGGAACAATGGTAAAGCCAGGCTAATAAATATAGACAAAAGTGGATCAAACCATTCAACTATAAAGGCGTACAACAAGTGCAGTTTTTCGAATATACAAATACGATCATGCAAATACATGAATAACATAGTAGCGCAGGACCATCGTTTTATAAAAAAACGGATTCTTCTGGGCTTGTGTTTTAAAAAGCTTGAATCGGCCCAAAAAACTCTCGGAGGAATGGAACTAATAAGAATGTTACAAAAGAATCAAATGCTGAACCCCAGAGAATCTACGTACAACTTCTTTTTATCACGAGCCGTATGAGCAAACACTTACCTAAAATGCATTGAAGAAATTAGTTATTTAACTTCACAGAAGCGACAGAACCTCATAAAACTATAAATATTAAAAATGAAACAAATTTTTCACAAACTCTTGGTTTTGGCGCTGCTGGGTTCTACCCAGGTTTTCTCGCAAACATGGAGCACTGTTGGCAGCGCAGGCTTTTCCGCAAGTTCGGCCAGTTATACGTCTATGGCTATAGACAATAGCGGCACACCTTATATTGCCTATTCTGATGTATGGAATGCCGATAAAGCTACCGTAATGAAATATAATGGCAGTAGTTGGGTTAGTGTTGGCAGTCCAGGTTTTTCGGCTGGTTCGGTTGCCTTTCCTTGTTTAGCTCTAGATGGCAGTGGCACTCCTTATGTTGCTTACCAGGACCAAAGTAACAGCCTGAAAGCTACTGTTATGAAATACAATGGCAGCGGCTGGGTAAACGTTGGTACTGCAGGTTTTTCAGCGGGGCAGATATTCTATACTTCTTTGGTTATAAATGCAAGCGGTATGCCCTACCTTGCTTACCAGGACCGGAGTAACACTAATAATGCAGCCACCGTAATGAAATATAGCAGTGGTAGCTGGACGGCAGTTGGCAATACCAGCTTTACTACCGGTACAGCCGATTACCCCTCCCTCGCTTTTGACGGCAGCGACACACCTTATTTAGCTTTCGTAGATGGGAGTGCATCCAGTGGAGCCAGCCTTATGAAATTCAATGGTACGTCCTGGGCTCTGGTTGGAACTGCAGGTTTTTCCGGCTATGGAGCCGGAGGTACTTCTTTAGCCATCAATTCAAGCGGCGTGCCGTACGTGTTCTTTTTTGATAATAATAGTATGGGTACTGTAATGAAATATTCGGGCAGTACCTGGGCAAATGTCGGTGCCGCCGATTTCACAGGCGCTTTAGCTCCTCCCAGTTCAACGATGACCTCCAGACTTATTGCCCTGGACGGCAATGGAAATCCTTATGTGGTTTATAGCGATGGGGGAAATAGTTTTAAAACCACAGTAAAAGAATACACAGGGAGCACTTGGGTAACGGTTGGAACTGCAGGTTTTTCAGCAGGTAAAGCTGATTACCCTTGTATAGCTATGAGTGGTAATACGCCTTATGTTGTTTACCAAGATTTTGGCAATTCATACAAAGCTAGTGTAATGAAATATGGTTTGCCTTCATCGGTTTCTGTCCTCACGGCTGCAGATAACAAACTCAATGTCTACCCCAATCCTAATAGAGGGGGCTCTTTTAAGTTTAGCTATACATCAACATCTGCAGAGAACATACAAATACTTGTCACAGATATTATCGGAAAGGTACTTAGGGAATTTACTGCTAAGACAAATACAACAATGGATGCGAACCTTACATTGCCTGAGGGTATTTATTTTCTGTCGGCCATTACAAAAGAAGGCAGGGATAACATAAAGGTTGTTATTGAGAGATAACCCGAGGATGGGCTGGATGCGCCCCAATTGGCATCCAGCCCTCACAAATAAAGAGCCCTGTCTGTTAAAGTATTCAGCGAATATTGGTTCAATTATCCCAGTTCGGGTGGTGATAGGGTTTGTATTTATGATCTTTTGGGGAGAAGAAGAACTGAGGTATGGATAATGCAAAATAATCAGGGAGAACAAAATTTTTCATTATCAGAACTTTCGACCAGGACTTATTTCCTGCATGTATGGAATGAAACAGGAGATAGCAAAGCTAATATAGCTGTGCAGAAACTGAAGTAAAAGACTATACTGGACAAGTATCTGCTACGCAGGAACGGAATTGGGAAAGTGAATAAAGTTTTTTTGTTTATCTGAAGTGTGAAAGATCCTTGTGATTTTATAGGTATTCTTTTAAAACTTTATAGTTGTCATCCATCTAAAGCAATGCCCAAGTTGATTTTTATCAATCTTAATAGATCAATTTTATATACATTAGGCCATCCTTCGTTTGAGCCTTATTATTTCGGCTATGGTACTATTACACTTTACCACACAAGGTTTATCTCTGATTCTTTCTATTGCTTTATCCATAGCTTTAAAAGGCACAGTTCCTATATTAGCTTCGCAATATAGCTGATACCTCCATTTTTGAACACAATACTGCTGTGTGACGATATGCCTTGTTCTACTTCCACAGAACTTTATACATACCCAAGTTCTATTCATATACCCAAAGCCACAATTCAAATACTGAAAGCGCACTTTCATATACTGGTGCTTTTTAAGGGAAGGGATGTACCTACCTTAGAAGTGGTAATCAATATCATTCATCTCAAAAAAATGAAAAAGAAATTAATGCAATCTACCTATAACATTTTATCAGGAATAGAAACTCAATTGTTATAACTTATAAAATCATCCAATTTATGAAACACAGAATTTTATTTAAGACCAATACGGCAAAGCGACTATTGTGTATGTTCCTTCTACTTTCTTATTATAATGGATTTGCGAACTATTATGCAACCGGGATAACTAATATTAGCCCAACAACTGTAGCCCAGTTTAGTAGATTTGAGGTAGGTATTTCACTTAATGCAAATTTTCCAAACAATTACAACCCCTCAAGCTATGCGCAATTCTATGTTATATTTACTGATCCTAATTCAAATAGTTATTCAGTCCCGGCTTTTTATTACCAGGATTTTAATAGGTGTTTATCTTGCCCGGATCCTTCAATAGCTCCAGAGATTATCTATCCACCTGCTTGCCAGACTCCCCCTGTCTGTACGACTTATCATTCAATATGTAATCCAAATTCTAAAGTAACAGAGGATCCAACCTATTTAACAGCAATAGCAACACCTTTACCATGGAGAGCACGTTTTGCACCAAATGTTACCGGACAATGGCAATACCATGTTTATATCAATGATGGTACCAATGTTTGGACCAGTCAAAATTATACTCTAAATGTAACGTCATCCAGCGATAAAGGCTACATTAGTATTGCATCCAATAAAAGATATTTTCGTTTTTCAGACGGAACGTCCTTTATACCTATTGGGTACAATGCCGTGGTCCCACGTATACATCCATATACTTACAACAGAGTACCTTTTAGATTTGCAAAAGATTTAATTGTCAATATGGCACCATGGGGTGGAAATACAATTAGAGTGATGATGAACCCTGAAAACTACGCAATTGAATGGGTTGAAGATGGTTTAGGAATATATAACTCAAGACAAAACAGGGCGTATGATCTGGATGAGATTCTAAAAACAGCAGAAGAAAATAATGTATATATACAGTTGTGCTTGGGGGTAACAAGTGAATTCAGTCCATATGAGTGGAATCAAAATCCTTATAGCTCTTTAGTATCAGACCCAGAGGATTTTTTTACTGATTATTCGTGCAAGTTAAATTATTACAATAAATTAGCCTATATAGTATCCAGATGGGGATATTCTCCACACATATTCGCCTACGAAATGTTCAATGAATTGGCTGGGTTTAATACAATTGTAGCAGGTCTTCCCGTTAATTTTTGGTCTAACTATAATTGGCTTAAAATGACTAATTGGCATCATGACGCTATTGCGCATTTAAAAACCCTTGATAATAATCATTTGGTTACTACATCCGTATGTTTTGATGCTGGTAATTATAGCTACCCTCCTTTCCAATCATTGCATTATTCCGGAGGTTTGGATTTTCTACAAGAACATTATTATGATGCCTATTACAATACACATTTTGAGAAAAACTATGCCGTAAGAAAGGATTTAGCGTTGAATGATAGACCTGTATTCTTCGGCGAGCATGACCTTAGCACTAGTTGTGCCTGGGATGGGGATAGTTGGACTCTTAATGACGCACATTATTCGATTGAAGGTCACAATTGTATGTGGTCAGAAATGTTTTCAGGTGCGGCTGGTTCGGGTTTTGGTTATCCAGTTCCTGTGATGGCTTATTCCCCGTCTACCAACTCAGGTTGCTGGGGTGGACAATATGAATATTGCAAACCCCTTAGTGATTTTATGAGTAATGAAGATCTTGTTAATACAAACTTTCAACCCATTTCCAATAAATGTAGCAATTACGAACTTTATGACACATATTGTCAACATTTCAATTCAAATACCAATATCTTTTGCACAACTGATTTACCAACAGACCCTCAATTTAGTACCAGTTATATAAGTAAAGGAATAAGTACCAGCAATTCTGATAATATCGAGGTATTTGCTTTGAAAGCGGAGCAAAGGGTTATTGGCTGGGCACATTACAAAAAAAATTATTGGTATGAGCTCCCACATACAATATCAGATCCTAGTTTATGTGTTGTTTCTCAACCTTGTGCACCCTCGTGTTCCTGGCCAGGAAATATTACACCATTAACTGGCGAAACAGTAACAATTCAGGGTATGTGCGAGGGTACTTATAGAATTGAGTTTTACAGTACTTATCCAGAGTACGATATTAACCAGGATGGATATCCTGAAAATGGAGGAATAATAAATAGTTTAACTATAAATCAGGTATCTGTTGATTGTGATGGAAAACTTACATTTACTTTACCTACGTTGCAACCTTTAAAACTACAAACATTAGGTTCACCAGAGAATTCACCTTATGAACCTGATTATGGATTTAAAGTAATTAAAACAGGCGATAACTGGTCCCATCATATACTTACCTGGGGTGAAGACCAAAAAATTAATTACAACCCTTTTGCACTTGCAGTGGATGGTAATATTTGCGCTAAAGCTAATCATATATTTTATGCAGGAAATGATAACCGGCTGCATCATCTATGGCCATCTGCTCCAGGATCCTGGGTTCACGAGTGGATGGATAATTCAAATAACACATCTGAAAATGTGAAATTATGGTCTCAAATTGCATTGAATGATGGCAATGCAACGAATGTATTTTACCAAGGTGATGACGACAGATTGCAACATTATTATTGGACTGGAACTCAATGGGGGCATGAATGGCTGACAGACTGGAATAGCAATTCTCAAAATGTAGATGGCTATATTGGCGTCAATGGAAACGGGCAAGAAGTATTTTACAGAGGGGCCGATAGTCGGATGCACCATTATTATTGGGATAATAACGCGAGCCAATGGGTACATGAATGGCTGACTAATGCAAACAATACTTCGGAATATGTGGGTCTTACGGTAGCAGTAAGCGCATCCTATACAAGCGTATTTTATCAGGGAACTGATTACAGGCTGCATCGATATGAAAAGATCAATAATGTCTGGCAGCATAGTATCATATCAAGCACCACAAATAGCTCTGAAAATGTAGAAGGTAGTATTTCAGTAAATGATGGAGCAGATCATGTATTCTATCGTGGAGCAGACGGAAATTTGCACCATTATTATTGGATGGCCGGAAACTGGAATCATGAATTATTTACTTGGACAAATGGTACAACAATATATCCTGAGCCGGTGGGAGGAGATGTTTCGGTTTCACCTGACGGCTCTCATGTATTTTTTATGGGTACCGATGGATGGATACATCAAAGATATGATCAAGGTATTCCAGGGCCTGTGTATGTTAGATGGGGAGGTGATTTTTTAGTATGCCAAGCATCCTTAAACAACTCAGAACAAGTGAGCTATCATTTATCATGCATGGATAATCAAAGCGTATTTTTCAGAGGCACTGATGACCAGGTACATGCTTTCTTATTCAATCAAGGTTGTGATTATTCCTATTTCAATTCTCTTGATGACTCAAAAGGCAAACATGATAACAATATGCAAAAAGGAGACACAAGTAGCCAGATAAGGCAGTATTACAATTATCAAAATCAAAAAAATCCTGCAATGTCGGCTATTTCTGATCTAAACACAGTTTCTGTTTTATCAACTGATGATATTGTTGCCTACCCTAATCCGTTTGATAATACTTTAAATATACAATTTAGTAATGAAGACATATACGATATCCGCATTACGAATATTTTAGGTACAGAAGTTTTCAGGCAGAAGATATCTGGCAAAAGCACATTTATCAATACAGAAAACTTTAGCAATGGTATATATATAATCATAGTAAGAAACAAAGATGGAAATCTGATTAAAACAATAAAGCTAACCAGATTATAAAATAACTTAAAAGCTTTTTAGAATTGTTAAGGGCCTGCTTTATTAATAAGCAGGCTCTTATCTTTTTACTCTCCTCCCCTCGACACCATATTAAAAAGATGCAGAAACTCTTCTCTGAGATTTTTAGATACAGGTATTTTCATGTCGTTTATCATTACAATATCCCCACTTGAATTATACCTGCGTATGTGGTTGAGGTTTACAATATAAGAACGGTGCACTTGGTAAAAAGTATTTCGTTCCAATATTTCTTTATACTTTCCCAAAGGAAAAGAACTTAAAATTTGGGTGTGGAGAGTCACTACATTCGTATAGGCCGCTGCACCTTCAAAATAGAGTATCTCGTTTATATTCAGGTAATCAATACCACTACTACAGGGAATGCCAATTTTTGATGCCAAAGTTTGTTCTGGCTTCTGATTCGTTATGTAGTGGTTTTTATGGCTGATTCTTTCTATCGCTTTGTCCACAGCTTTAGAAAGTTCTATTTCTCCTATTGGCTTCACAATATAGCCGGTAGCCAAAAAATTAAATGCTTCAAGTGCATGTTCTGAAAAAGCGGTAACAAAAATAACTTCACTATCAATATCCGGCACTAATTTTAAAAGATCCATTCCATTTTTCCCAGCTATAGAAATATCAAGGAACAATATGTC
The DNA here is from genome assembly GCA_903929655.1 of uncultured Bacteroidota bacterium. Lineage (GTDB taxonomy): Bacteria > Bacteroidota > Bacteroidia > Chitinophagales > Chitinophagaceae > JABDGU01. The sequence continues at coordinate 8,737 of CAIYVS010000500.1, forward strand.
AGCTTTTAAAGTACGCAATGCTTCCAGGCCGTCTTTCCATGACGTGTAAGTGCCTATAATATTGATCTTATTATAAAGAAGTTTTAAGATATCCGACAAAGACTCTATTGCGTAATCTTCATCGTCAATAATAATACATGTAATGGAACTGTTCATTTTAAACTTTTTTTATCCTAAGTATTACAGTAGTACCTGTTAGCGGTTTCTCTTTATCAATATACTCAATTGCAATGTTCATTTTTTCATACCTGTTAAATATACTAATCAAATCTTTAATTAACTCATTCCCATAAGATTCGGTTTTTAAAACGTTGGGCTCCTTAATTAATTTAGCATTTGCCCTACCAATACCATCGTCATCTATAATACATAGGAACACATTAGTTATAGGATCATTTTTGAACTCGATTCTTAAACACCCTTTTTTTTCATTGTGCAACAATCCGTGGGTAATTGCATTTTCAACAAGCGGCTGCAATAATAAAGATGGGATACTAGTATTAATATCTATAGAAGTATCTGTTATTATTTCATAATCAAATTTATCTTTAAACCTTACCTGTTGCAATTCGATATAGTTTTTAAGGTTGTTGATTTCTTCAGTTAATAAAATATACCGGTTCCTTGATGATTTGATATAAGAACGTAAGAGTTTGGAGAATTTATCAATATGAGCATGTGCTTCATCCAGTTTTTTTCTTTTTATCAAATG
>CAIYVS010000501.1 GCA_903929655.1 uncultured Bacteroidota bacterium
ACAAAATACACTTGACACAACACTAGTATACCAGCATTCTACGCAAATATTTGCCATCGCCCGATTTTAATGTCACCATATATACACCCGAAGGGGCCTGGTTGAGTTTAATTTGTGTATCCAATGCTCCATTCTTTAAATGTAAATCCTCTTTATACACAAGCTGTCCCAAAGTATTCATAATCTCCACAGTAGCTTCAGACTTATTATATAGATTTCCCGATATCGTAAAGGTGCCTGTATTGGGATTAGGAAAAATATCAATATTGTCCATCACAATTTCCCTATTATTAACCGATGAGCTTATAGGTATACAAGCTACAGTTGAATCCAGCAGAGCAATTTTCAGGGCTACTTCATTACATTCAATATTAGAATCATGGAGGCTCCATACCCCCGCAGGTTGGGTTGGAAAAGTTGTTGTTGTTCCACCACTTCCATTACAGTTGCCGCATATGGCCTGGTAAATAACGCCGTTTTTATCAAAGCGGCTTGTACCTCCATCCACATGTTCCCCTTTTCCCGCGTCTGTACTATACCTGCCAAAATAAGTGGCGTATTGCAAGGAGGCCAGGTTTTTACCAAACACTATAAAATAAAAATCATAACCATCAGTAATCGTCTGTGCGGCATTCGGTGTCACTGGTAAATTATTAGTAGTGCCTACGGAAGCTGGTGCACCTGCTAAACCAAGATTACCACCCCAACCAGAGATATATACATTCTCACAGGTATCTACAAGAAAAGCTACCGGCGATATATTTGTATGTGCCGAATCGCCTGATCCAAATACAGTGGAATAAACATTTGTTGCGAGATCGCTGTCCAGTTTAATTACAAATTGGGTGGAATTAGGATTGGAATAGGCAGTATTTGATACAGGAAAAGTACCTCCTAAAGAGTGTCCCATAGCATAAACCATATTATGCGCATCTACCTGCAGTCCATAAACCTGGTCTGCATTTGCAGTGCCTATAAAAGTGCCTTTCTGTAAATTATAATTCCCGGAATTCTGAAATTTAAGAATAAAGCCATCCGATGTACCTCCCTGGTAAGTGCTATGGTAGCTACCGGCGGTGGAAGGAAAATTGGAACTTTGGGTGCCACCACCTACAAAAAATGAAGATTGATCGTTGTTGAGAACGATATTATAGGCTGCATCATCTCCAGAACCACCAATATAAGTACTCCATATCAGTGAACTTACATTTCTGTTTAGTTTTACAATGACTCCGTCCTGCGCCCCTGAAAGAATTCCCTGATAAGGACTGGCTGTAATAGGAAAATCACTAGATTTTGTACAGGCAACCACATAAATATTTCCCGAACTATCTACCTGCACCTCGCTACGGGCGTCATCGCCATAATTATGTTTCAGGTTGCCAAAAGTTCCTACCAGGGCATTGAAATTTACAACATCGTCAGCACTACCCCCGATATAGGTGGAACCCACTAATCCGGTGCCTGTAGAATTAAGAACCGTAACCACAATATCCGCACCGCCTGCCAGGGTATCCTGGTATGCGTTCGCTGTTACGGGATAGTTATTTGAATAAGTGCGGCCAGCAATAATAAGATTGTTTGTAGCAGGATCAACTATCAGGCTATGCGGCTGCTCATTATTAGTGCCTCCTATATAGGTAGCATATATCCTGTTTACACCTGTAGAATTAAATTTCATGATTGCGATGTCTGATGGATATTGGCTTCCACTTGTAGTAGAACCACCGCCAAACACATCCTGAAATGCACCGGGCGAAACAGGATAATGAGCGCCGGGATTGTTAGGAAATGAAGGCAAAGAATTCACCAAGCCGCCGGCATAAAAATTGCCTTGCGCATCATAGGTTGCTGTAAAACCCCAGTTGTCCGCCGTTGAGCCGGTAAAAGTGCAAAAAACAATAGTTGGGTCTATAACCAGCAATTGGCTATGGTCATAGTCAGCAGGGAAAGAATAGGTTACGATATTTCCTCTCAGTTTATAATCGCATGGCACCTGCACTCTGATATCATTAATGTACTGATAAGCATAAGGTTTCATTTCCAGCACATTGCCTACCGATGTACTTATTTCCAGGTTGCCTTCTTTTATTTTCAGTTTATCTGGCCCATCAAAACGCACACGTATTTTCGATGGATCGGCCTGTGGTTTAACTAAGAAAGAATATTCAATGTTCCGTTTCTCAGAAGTGATGTGCATATCAATGCCATCATACAATTGTTTATAATCCAGGTCCAGGTAAGGATGTATATTGCTTTTCCAGCGTTTTGAATCATTGCCAAGAAAATAATTATAGTAGGTTTCCTGGCTTTTAGTTCCTTCAATAGCAAGGGTATTCGAACCTTCAAATATTATTTGATAAGCATGAAATTTAAGCAATGCAGAATCCATCAATCCGTGGTGAACGGCATCCATGTTCATCCTGTTATCCGGGTCTCCCAAAAGATACATAAAGCCATCTTTATCAAGAAAAATTTCACCCCTGCCCGTATTTGCTTTGTATTTAAAAGAACCATCCCATTGGCCCTGGTTTTCTATAAACTCGATAGGCTGTGCAACAAGGGAGACAGAGGCATTCAATAATAATAGGAGTATTAGATATACCTGCTTCATAGATTTCCGATTTAATAGGAGATATAAAAATACGTTTTTTATTATTATTGAACGTATTGGGGGTGCGGAAACAATACCAGGAAAGTGGTAGTAAATAAGCCGGGGTAAAATTTTTGAAACAAGTGTATCAGTTTACCACCCTGTCAGCACAGCAGGAGCTTGCAAAAGCTTCCGGTTTGGCTTTAAAGGCAAAACCCATTCCTAAAATATAACCCATAGCCTCGCGCAGGGCTTCATTACTTTTAAAGTGCGGGTTTGTATTAATGTCAGCATGCACTTCCATGTCAAGATCGTATTTGTTGAAAAGGTCGCAGAGTTCAAACGCTATTTCAATGCTTTTTGCCACCTCAACCAGCATACGTTCTTTTACAGTATAAGGCTGTTTGGTCTTGTCATTCAAGATAAACATGAAACCACCATGCTTTTCGCGCAGAAAAACAATGACGGTTGCAAACTCAGTCTCAGACGCCCTTACCTGCGAGTCGGTACCTATACATACTTTTAAATGATACCCCGCATTAGTCTCCCTGATGATGGCTTCTTCTACCGCATTTTTTATGGGTGCTTTTATTGTTTCGCCGCTAAATGTTCTCCAAGGCATACGGATATTTATTAGTCATATTAAAGATACCCACAAATTTGTTACCAAAACATTATCCTAAAGTTATTTGTATATAAAAATGCACATGTTATAAACATATTTGTTGCTAAAACCTTGTTTTATGTGAATTTCATTTGGCTTTTCCACAGATTATGCGACAAACCCATAAAAAAGCCTGCTTCAAAAGAAGCAGGCTGCACTTAATAAAGCAAGTGATCTCTCTTACTCTCCCTTGTGAAGTAAACTACCTTCTTCGTTTACTACAAACAACCCCTCGTTTTCAGGAAGCGCTTCGCTACCATTGGTAGGGAATACGATTTCCACATTTGTAATGTCTTTTAATTGTGGCAACTGCGCCGGGGAATTGATTCCGAGATAATCCATAAAGTTCTTGGAAGTACTATACACTAATGGTTTGCCCACCATTTCTTCATTGCGGCCGGTGATGACGATCAGTTCTTTTTCCAGTAATTTCTGGATAGAATAATCTGCACTTACACCACGGATGAATTCAATTTCGCTCTTTGTAATAGGCTGCTTGTAAGCTATAATGGCCAAAGTTTCCATAGCCGAAGAAGAAAGCTTTTTAATATGCTTGTCGCCGTTTAGCTGCAGAACTGTTTCTAAAACCGTGACCGTTAACGCCATTACCGGAGCGGTGACATTTAATTGAGGTGAAATTGCGAGTGCAGCCGAAGCAATCCCGATATTTAAAGAGATTGCCGCGTCGGCCAGCCAAAGCCCCCAACTTCGCCAAGGCTTCGTCGGGCAGGCTGGCCTCCTCGCAATTTCTGGTGGAATAGGCATCTTATGTTTAACAATCAAGAAAAAAATAAAATACATTGCTCCG
>CAIYVS010000502.1 GCA_903929655.1 uncultured Bacteroidota bacterium
TGAATTTATAGACGGGATAATTACATTTGTTAAAATTGAGTTAAGCAGCTAGTGTGTCTTTTAGGCAGAATCTATATTTGCCGTAGTACGCCTGTTTTTGTTGGAATTTTACTTTTTACTTTTTGATTTATAGACATGCCTCGTTTCATACGTAATCATTTTTTGACTTTTCTTCTTGCCCTGGTTTTTATAGCTTGTCATTCTGATAATAACAAAGTTGCTGCCCGCACCAGTCCTCCTCCTGTGCCACCCCGTTTTCATGATGCCCCAAAGAATAGTCCTGCGGCACCCCTTGTTTATGATACTACCAACCCCAAGATACAGGAAATTATTTCGCGCCTCGATGTCTATTACCATGCGCAGGCCAGATCAGGTTTTAATGGCAGCGTATTGGTAGGTTATAAAGGCAGGGTAATATATGAACGTTATTTCGGCTATGCCAACAGGGAACAGCACATGCCATTACAACCCAATAGTGCATGTCAGCTCGCATCTATTTCCAAAACATTTACCGGGGCTGCTATTCTTTACCTGCACGAAAAAAAATACCTGAATATCAATGATCCGGTACAGGATTATATTAAAGATTTTCCATACCAGGGTATTACCATAAAAATGTTGCTCAGCCATCGTTCCGGCCTGCCAGACTATACCAAATGGGTGCCCAATTTCAGGAGTGATGAAAGAACACCCATCAATAATGAAACGATGTTGCAGATGATGGTTAAATACAGGCCGGGCCTTGAGTTCAGACCCAACAGCCGTTTCAAATACTGCAATACCAATTTTGCTGTGCTTGCCCGTATTATAGAAGTTGCAACGGAAATGGATTACCGGACTTTTATGAAGAAATACATTTTTGAGCCCTTGCACATGAACAATACATTTGTTTATGATCCGGCAAAAGGCTTGCCCGGTACAGCTACTATCAGTTATAAATATAATTGGGTGCGTGAGCCGGATATGTTTGCAGATGGTGTATATGGCGATAAGGGTATCTACAGCACAGTTGAAGACATGTATCGCTGGGACCAATCATTTTATGACAACAAGCTTTTAAGTAATGAGACCATTGAATTGGCCTATGGACCTTGTTCTTTTGAGAAGCCCGGTATAAAAAATTATGGCTTGGGATGGCGCATGTTATGTTATCCTGATGGCGGCAAGATCATTTATCATAACGGATGGTGGCATGGCAATAACACTTCCTTTTACCGGTTCATCAAAGACAATTTTACCATCATTATCTTAGGTAATAAACATAATAATACTATTTACCACCAGGCTCCCGCCATTTTTAGCATCATAAAAGGTGCACCCCCAAGCGGTGGTTTTGATACAGAAGGCTAAATTCAGTGCTCGTTGTTCACTGAAATTTACCTGCTATAGTTTGGCGCTTCTTTGGTTATCACAATATCATGTGGATGGCTTTCAGCCATGCTGGCTGCGGTGATGCGGATAAATTGTGCCTCGTCCTGCAATGTAGTCATGTCTTTTGCACCGCAATAACCCATACCTGCACGCAGTCCGCCTACAAACTGTTGCACAACCTCACTCAATGTACCTTTGTATGGCACACGGCCCACGATACCTTCCGGAACCAGCTTTTTGATATCCGCCTCCATGTCCTGGAAATAGCGGTCTTTGGAGCCTTCCTGCATAGCCTCTACAGAGCCCATGCCGCGATATGATTTGAACTTACGTCCTTCATAAATAATAGTTTCGCCGGGGCTTTCTTCTGTACCTGCAAATATGGAGCCTGCCATAACACAGGAAGCGCCTGCGGCAATAGCTTTTACCATATCGCCTGTATAACGTATGCCTCCATCTGCTATAACCGGGATACCCAGTTTTTTCAGGGCCTGTGCTGCTTCCAATACTGCGGTCAGCTGCGGAGCGCCTGCACCCGTTACCACGCGGGTAGTGCAGATAGATCCTGGGCCAACACCCACTTTCACTGCATCGGCTCCGGCAGCAGCCAGGGCTTTTGCACCTGCAGCGGTGGCAACATTGCCAGCTATAAGTGGTAAGGTCTTGAATGCTTTTTTTACTTTCTTCACCGCTTCGATAACACCTTTTGAGTGACCGTGTGCACTATCCAGTGTAATAACATCCACACCTGCATGCCTCAATGCCTCTACACGGTCCAGTACATCTTCTGTAATGCCAATAGCTGCCCCTGCAAGCAAGCGCCCCAATGCGTCTTTGGCTGCATTTGGATGGCTTTTCAGGTGCATAATATCGCGGAAGGTGATGAGGCCAATTAATTTACCTTTTTTATCTACAATGGGCAGTTTTTCTATTTTATATTCTTCCAAAATCAGTTCTGCCTGGTTCATGCTGGTACCGGCATGTGCAGTAATAAGATTGTCTTTGGTCATTACCTCCTTCACTTTCTTTTTCATATTCTTCTCAAAACGCATGTCGCGATTGGTGAGAATACCTGCGAGGTGATTATTGCTATCTACTATAGGAATACCGCCTATTTTATTATCTCTCATCAGCTTGAAGGCATCAGCAACAGTTGCTTCTGGGCTCAGTGTAATGGGGTCTACTATCAAACCGCTTTCAGAGCGTTTCACTTTGCGCACCTGTTCGGCCTGGCGCTCTATGCTCATGTTTTTATGCAATATGCCTATTCCGCCCTCGCGTGCCAGTGCAATAGCCAGGGGGGCCTCTGTTACGGTATCCATTGCGGCAGATACCATTGGTATATTGAGCTTAATGTCTTTTGTAAGTTGGGAAACAATGCTTACTTCGCGTGGTAGAACTTCTGAGTAAGCCGGCACAAGTAGAACATCATCAAACGTGAGGCCTTCGCCGTAGAACTTAGATTTTATTGCCATGTGCAAAGATAATGCAAGAGAATGAAAAATGAAAAATGAAAAATAGCTTTTCAGGATAGGCCTATAAGTATTTTGTATTTTAAATTTCGGCATGTATTTGTCGGGCTCAAAAATAATTTCACAGAGATAAGCCCTTGACCAGTCTGCCATTCCTTATTGCCAAATATCAATAAACTGAACTGGAACTGGCGGAAGAAGTTTGGGAGACTTTGCTTGCTTTTATGGAATTGCCCGCATTTATGTTGAGATTGAAAGTAATAATATAAGATTTGTCATCATGATGCGGTCCCTGGCAAGCTGCACCATTTGGATTGGGTTTACCATTGGTAGGGTGTATGCAATTGCCCTGTCCGTGTTGTTCTTCAACAGTAGCAATGACAAGTTGGTCAGTACCTGTATAATCTGTAAGAGGCGTATATTGGTACACCAGGTTTCCGGTGGCTCCGTCAACAACTATTTGGCTGTTGCCGGCATGTATAGGATTGCTTGTTACCTTGAAATTATCATCGGTAGTATTTGCTGGTAGTACATAAGTATAAGTTGTGTTCTTATCTAAAGTAGCGTTTACAGTTTGCAGCGCTGGAGTTTCATTGTTACGCTCACACATTTTCTTGCAGAATTGCAAAGCAAAATGAAATGATAACAATAAGTGTAAGCAATACTTCTTTTATAACCAACGTTTAATGATTATCAATGGCTATTTTAGCGAATTATCAATCAAATATGACGAAAATCAATTAAATGTATGTAGTATGTTTATAAAAAGGAGAATATATTTGTCCACCAATAATAGAAAATAGAGGAAAGGATGAATATTACTTTAAGGCTTGCAACGAAAGAAGATGTACCGGTATTATCTAAATTAAGTATAGATACTTTTATAGAAAGTTATGCCGAACAAAATACTTCGGAAAATACAGCCCTCTATATTGACCGGCATTTTAAGCCCGAACAGGTAGAAAGGGACTTAAACGATCCCGGGAATAAGGTTTTTCTCGCTTTTTCAGGTTCTGAGCTCGCCGGGTATATAAAACTCAGTAATATTAATCAGCCTGAAAAACTAAAAGGCAGTAACAATTTAGAGATTGAAAGACTGTATGTACTGAAACAATACCAGGAGCAGAAAATAGGTGCCACTTTGATGAGCTACAGCCTCAGTTATGCCATAAAGAATGGATTTGACACCCTATGGTTGGGGGTATGGATACATAACGAAAAAGCCATAGCATTCTATAAACGCTGGGATTTTGAGGAGTTCGGCGAGCATATCTTTCAATTCGGAAATGATCCCCAGACAGATTTGCTGATGAAAAGGAAATGCTAGTGAAATATTTTTCTTCCCGCCAAAGGTTTTGCTTTCTCAAACCTTCTATATAGTATAACCGCTTGTTTGTATAAAACCGGGAATATTTATGAGACGCATTGGCATTTTTTTATTAGTTCTTATTCTTTTCAGCAATTGCAAAAAACAGAACGCTACACCTACTGCTGCTTTGATTTTCGGCACGAGAAGTGCTTTGTGCAACCTTAACTGTGCCAATTTCTATTTAATAAGGGATGCTGCACTTTACCAGGACACCAATCACAGTGCAAATGCAGCCCTCAGTTTTGTTTTAAGCCCATTGCCCGGTTCAAAGTATCAACTTGCTAACTCTCTTGTTAGTAATATTCCGCAATATCTGCGTAATGATACGGGGGGTAGCCTGGGTTGCCCCGGTTGTGCTGACGGGGTAATAGTGCACCTGGAGTTCACGGATTTACAGCGTCATACTGTAAAATGGGATATTAACTCTGATACGACACTTTTGCCTGCAGAAATACGTAGTTACATACAACAAGTGAGCACAGTCTTAAACCAGTTATAAAAAGAGTCTATGAAATATATTAGTGTCATTTTATTTTTCAGTCTCATTGCAGGGGGAGCGTGTAAAAAAACTACAATTAATCCCGGCCCCAAATTAGTATTTGGGTCAAGCTGCTCGCAATGTTATATTTATTACAAGAGCTTTTATTCGATAAACGGTATTGGCCTTTACCAGGATACCAATCATTATAAGTCTGGTGATATTCATTGCACCTCTGCGATCACAGACACAGCGAAATATGTGATGGCCAGATCGCTTCTGAGTCATTTTCCTCAATACCTGCGTAATGGTAGCGGCGACAAACTGCTTTGTCCCGGCTGCACTTATGGTCCCATGTTTCCAATATATCTTGAATATACCAATGAGCAAAACCATACTGTAAAATGGGATATTAATCCGGATACTTCTTTTTTACCGGTATCTATCCGGGCCTATGTGCAACAAGTATATACAGTGTTAGGTAAACTATAAAAAATGTATGTTGAAACTATGAAGGAGATACTATTTCTATAATGAATATATGCAATTGATGTGCCCGCAGCCCCTATAATAAATTTAAAAACCTCTTTATGAAACTGATTGTATTTTTATTATCCGTAATGCTAGTATTAAGTTCTTGCAAAAAAGAACAAAGTACTACAATACACCCAAGTGTATTTGTTTTTGGCTGGTGTCGTTGCTATATGTGTATGACACCGGAACGAAGCTTCCGGTATTATGAAATAAAAGACGGGCGGCTTTACCCGGATAGTATGGATAATTTTCCGGGTATTGTACCAGTTGTATTTGCTCTTACTCCATTGTCAAATACGAAATACCAGCTCGCGGCAGCTCTTATCAGCAATTTTCCTCCATATCTTCAAAATAACCCTAACCAAACTTACGGAAATGTAGATTGTAACACACACGCTGCTGTACATATTGAATATACAGAAAACGGTCAACTGAAAACCTGGGATATTGATCAGGATACAGCTAATCAGCCCCTTGTTATCAGGGCTTATGTTGGGCAGATGGATAGCGTTTTTCAGCAACTATAAATACCTTTTTCAACTCTATATTAAAACTAGTTTATGAAACCAATAGCATTTTTATTATCTACAATACTATTATTAAGTTCCTGTATTAAAGATCAAAGCACAGCAAGCATACACCCGAACACTTTTGTTTTTGGCTATTGCCGCGCTTGCCCGGATAACCGGGTGCCTCCTGGCAAGTGTTTTATGTTTTATGAAATAAAGGCGAACCAGCTTTATGCAGATAGTATGCGCCTGTCAGGATATCCGGGCCCGGAAGTATTTTCACTTGTTCCTTTAGGTGTTGGTAAATACCAGGCAGCATCTGCACTTATCAACAGTTTCCCTGTATACCTTCTCAACAATCCGAACACCGTATATGGCAACACAGACTGCGATACACATTGGACGCTGCATATTGAGTGTACTGAAAACGGACAAGTGAAAACATGGGATATAGACCACGATACTACAAACCTGCCGCATGCTATAAGAGCTTATGTTGCTCAGATGAATAGTGTTTTTGACCAGCTGATACAATAATGAACTAATTTTATATTATAAAGCAATGATTTGTAATTAATGCTAATGAGGACCAAAACCAGTTATGCTTAGGTATACTGAGTAGGAAATAATAAACGGTTGCCGGGATCGCGATCCGGTGTATGAGGAATACCTGTACAAAACGTACTACAACTTATTCCTTACACTATGTGCGCGATATGCCAAAGATATGCCCGATGCCAAACAACTACTAAATGACGGTTTTGTAAGAATATTTATGAACATAAAAAGTTTCAGGCAGGAAGGCTCTTTTGAAGGATGGATGAGAAAAACAATGGTAAATACCTGCCTGGATTATGTGAAGAGCAATTACCTGAGAAATTCCATGACCATGCAATTGAACGAAAGCATCATAGAACAAAACAGCCAGGTAAGCTATAATGAAGGCTTGCGGAATATAGAATTTAAAGAATTGGTGGCCTTGATACAATTGTTGCCCGTAATGACAAGAACAGTTTTTAATCTCTTTGTTTTTGAAGAATATACACACAAAGAAATAGCAGCCTTATTAAAGATGAGCGAAGGAACATCTTACTGGCATGTGCACCATGCCAGAACAGTCCTTCAAAAAAAAATAAAAAATAAAAATTCTGAAATTCAATTATATGAGCGCAAAAGAATTTGATGAACTCATTAAAAGCAAATTAGGGCAACCTGATTTTGCTTATTCAAACGAAGATTACCTCGCGATGAACTCGCAGCTTATAGCAGCCAGGGGCGAAAAGTCTTCCAGGAAAATGTGGTTGCTGCTTACGGGTATTGCTGCCTGTATGCTCATTGCAATAGTTATTGCCGCTTTGTCAAATAACAATACATACAAGGGGCAATTTGCCACTAAAGAGGCTATCGCCAAGCCCATGCAGCATCAAGCTGTTCTGAGCCCGCTTACTGAACAAAAAGCGGAAGAACATGTATTAGCAAACAAGCAAACAAAAACCAACAGCAATCAACAATACAGAGCTCCAAAACAAAACATTATCCCGCATGCAAATGATATTCTGGATATTACTTATCAAAAACCAATAGTTGGAGAAATCGGGCAAAACGATAAAGTGAATGAAAAGCATGCAATGAGGCCTCAACCCGGTAATATTTCTTTAGCTCAATACACACATATAACAACATCGTCTTCCTATATACCAGAGCCTGTGCCTGATGCAGAAAAGAGCGATCCATACAGCAGGAAAGTAAATATCAGTCTGGCTGGAGGGCTCAACTATGGCTCGGCGAGCCAGGGTTACCTGCTTGGAGCATCTGTGAGAAAGAACCTCAGCAATAAATTATATATTGAAGGGGATGTAGCATATACCAATAGCAACAGCCAAAGAACGGTGAACAGTTATGCAAGTGCCCCCACAAATCCTTTAAATATGAGCAATATACAATCATCTCCTACCACCACGGAAAATGTGAATTCTCTCAGCTACTTGCAGCTAAGCCCTGTGATAGGCTATCACCTTCATAAAAAAATTGCTGTCGGTGTGGGGGCAGATTTTCAGCGTTTGTTGCAGAACAATACATCTACAACTTCCGCCAATAATTTTATCGGTGCAGCGACAACAGAAACCGGGAAAATAATACCCGATATGGATTATGGCATCATCTGCAAAACAGAATATTCCGTATCGTCCCGGCTGAAAACAGGCCTTCAATACAGGGAAGGCATGAACAATTTTTTATCCAACACCAATAAATATTTCGACAGGAACTATTTCCAGGTGCAGATAAAATATAGTCTTTTTAATAAATAAGCAGGGAATATTGTCTGAGCTTATTCATAAGCCGGGACAAGATAAAACCTATAAATACCTTTCATTCAGCACATTAATATGGTGCTCAACATGCCCGATAATAATATAGCCCAATGCCCTTGCTGAAGTAGGATAGTTAACAATATTAGCCCTTTGTTTGCATTGCTCCTCACTAAGATGCTGGTATAATTTCTCAGTTGCGGTTCTTACAGCATTAAATTCTTCCAGTAGATCATCCATTGTCCTGTTAGTAACATTTGCACTCAGGGCATAAGCATTTTCATCCATACTGCATAATAATGAGTTGCTATCACCTCTTGCAGCCACCAAAGCCCTGTAAGACATCACTCTCTCAGTATCTATAATATGCATCAGCATTTCCTTAATTGTCCATTTACCTTCGGCGTAAGCATAATTATGTTTCTCGGCAGCAATATTCCTGAAGCTGTTTATGGCTTTAGTTGTGTTTTGCTTTAACAGCTCAAGATAATCGCCATCAGCAACCAGGTCTATATATCTTTGAAAGTAGGGATTGTATTCACCTTCTTGTGGTCTTTGCATGGGGTGGTCATTTATATCTGAAGGTAGTATTTTGAAGAAAGTAGGAACGCTGCACAATTATTTTAGCCACGCAAATTTGCAATACCCAAAAATATTTAAAAAGTTTACTAAATATATTTCGTTCGACCGGCTAATTTGTAATGTGAAGTCATTGTCAAAATGTTGATCGCATAAGTGAACTATATTATTATTGTCCTGAAACCATGTTCCTGATAATAATAACTGATCATAATAATAATAAAATTCGAAATTATTTGATTGAAAATTGAACCAGCAGCCGCTCTTATATGAATTTGAGTCATTAAGTGGATTTGAATCGGGTGATCTAAGGCCGTAAACGCCATGAGGTGCTGAAGGACTTATGTTCTGTTTATCGAGGTCGCATCTTTTTCGTAATTTTAATCTGCGTATGCTTAGTTTTCTAAATAGGATATCTTTATCATTATTGTCAATCTGGTATTCATATTTTTTAAAATATTGACCCTGCATAAAACCAAATGAGTTTAA
>CAIYVS010000503.1 GCA_903929655.1 uncultured Bacteroidota bacterium
GATTTACGGCAGGCAGCGCAGCAACCACCTGCAACCAGCACCCTGTTAGACAGCGCAGTACCGCCAACACGAATATCAGTAGCGCCGCCGCCGCCGCCGCCGCTATAACCCGGAGGCACATCACTATAAAAGCCTGCCAAACCTCCGCCATTATAGCCACCCGCTGCTGCACTTGCAGTATTAAGGCTGCCATTGCCACCCGCGCCACCTACATAAATATTCAAGGTAGCTCCAGGTGTAACCGTATACGTAGCTTGCACTCTGCCACCAAAAGCATGTGTGGCATTTGTAGCATCACCGCCCCCTTGGGCGCCACCGGCATCAATAGTAATACTGGTAACACCGACAGGTACGGTCCATGTTTGTAAAGAACCTGTATAGCCGAAAGGCACTACAGTCTGTGCTTTAACATGCAGTGCACAAAAAGCAGATAGCAATAAAATAGCAATTGCAGATACAGTTCTGGCTGGTCTTAGTAAGTATATATTCTTCATAAAATCAATTGATGTATCCGGCAGGGATACTTTATTTTTTCGAAAAGCAGTAATGGTTTGAGTAGGAAATAATACGGAACTTGCTATAAAACGGATCTTGTAAATAATTCTCCTCATAAGCCGGTTTTAAATGCCTGATGTTTAATGTGTTTTGTTATAAATTCATAGCACTCCGTTATACCCGCATTGGATATAACAGAACAAGCACCGAATTTATGACAATTATAACATAAAAAGTAGAATTATCATAACTCATAGTGGATATATAATAATATAATGTGAATAAGCTGGAGAGAATTAATTTAAAACAGCACCAAATAAAAAAACATGCCTTTCAGCATGTTTCCATTCATTCGATTAAAGTAGGTTATAACTAGATAACTTTTACCCTAACTGCGTTAAGACCTTTCTTACCGTTTTCTACTTCAAAAGTAACACGGTCGTTCTCGTGTATTTCGTCTATAAGACCTGTAACGTGAACAAAGATGTCTGCTGACCCATTGTCGGGCTTAATGAAACCAAAACCTTTGGTTGCATTAAAAAATTTAACTGTACCTTCTTGCATTGTGTTTAATTGAAAAAATTAAAGAATATTACAAACATAATACAAAAAATTATAGTTTGCAATAGTTCAGGCATCTTTTTATATTAAACCTAATTCAACTCTTTCAGGCTCACTAATCGCTCTTTTTCAGCGTCCCACACCTTCAGTCTCATGCAGGCTATAACATCCTTCAGCCCCAAAGTAGTGGTTTTTGCTTTTTGCAGTTGTGGTATTGCCTTCATAGCCTCAGGCAACCTGTAAAAAGGCACTCTCGAGTTTAAATGATGGATATGATGATAACCAATATTTGCTGTCACCCAATTCATAAAAGGGCTCATCATCAGGAAGCTGGACGATTCCATAGCAGCGGTCTCATAACTCCAATCCTTATTTTCCGCAAAACTCGCCGTAGGAAAATTATGTTGCGCATAAAAAAGATAAGCCCCCAGACAACCCGGTATAAAGAAAGGAATGAAAATAGTCAGCAACCATGCCTGCCATCCGCCAAACCAGAACACCAGTACGATAGCGCTAATATGCAGCACCATCGCTATCAGCGAATCAATATGTTTTTTAGGAGAAGCTTTAAAAGAATTATAACACATACCTATGAAAAACATGGAAAAATACCCGAGCAATATCGTCAATGGATGCCGTGTAGCAAGGTAGGAGCGTTTCTGGCTATCATTCAGGGCTAAGAACTTCTTCTTCGTCATGATAGGGTAGGAACCTATGCTGGCACTAAACAACTTGGAATTATGTTTATGATGGTAATCATGAGATCGCTTCCAGATGCTCGTAGGCGCCAATACGTAGATCCCGAATATGGTCATGATCATCTTGGCAAGAAAAGACCTGTTCAGGATAGCATGATGCAGGTAATCGTGGTAGATAACAAACATCCTCGATGTAAGCAAACCCGCAGCAATACTGCAAAACAATTTCAGAAGAAAATAATTGGCGAACCAGGTGCCGAATAGCGACAACGCTAAAAGCGTAAAGGTAGAGCCTGCATATAGCCAGCTCTTTGCCCTTTCCTCTTTTGCATAAGGCTTCGTGGCCAATATCAAGTCTTTACCTACTAACAAAGTTGCTTTTTTATGTTCTGTCAAATTACTCAAATACACTTTTTTCAATTTAAATTGCCACTCTTTTATGCTTCCATCTTCTGTGCGACCATAACCAGAATTCAGGTTGCGAAATAATATCTTTTTCCAACCTTTTGGTATGCATTTCTGTTATCTCACCTTCCTTCGTTTTGCTTGGGTCCTCACACAGCATCTCCGCACACAATTCGTAATATCCTCGTTTTATCCTGCTTACCTTAACATAAACCACCGGGTAATTTACTTTCTTCGCTATCAGTTCCGGTCCCCTGAAAACAGGTGTGTCCTGGTTCAGGAACCTTGTCCAGTAAGCATTTTGGGGTTGTGGTGTCTGGTCGGCAATAAAAGCAGTTGCATTCAGTTCTCCCTTATGCGCCAGCATATCCCTGAAAGTTTCTTTCATCGGTATCAGCTTCGTTCCAAACCTTCTGCGCATACGGTACATAAACTGGTCAAACTCCTTATTCGCAAGCGGGTGATAAATAACATATAACTGGTGTTTGCAAAGAAGGCTGAAAGTATTGCCGCCCCATTCCCAATTCCCGTAATGCCCCATAACGATGATCACATTTTTTCCTTCCTCAGCCAGCTTCGCAAATAAGGTTTTAGCAGCAGGATTAAAAAAGCAATGACGCTTCATAGCTCTTTTACTTACAGTATAAGTTTTAAATGTTTCAAGAAACAAGTCACACAAATAATGGAAAAATCTTTTTCTTATTGCCCTTATTTCCATGTCGCTCTTTTCAGGAAAGGCATTTCTAAGATTCTCGAGCACCACTTTTTTCCGGTATCCCAGCAGGTAATATAATATAACATATACCAAACTTGAAAAGAAATACAATACCTTAAATGGTAGTATCGAGATCAAATAGATAAACGGAAATACTATATAGTATATAATTCTTGACACTCCTTCTGATGGTATTTGAAAGCAAAGATAATTTTTTCATCTCACAGAATTCACTCTATATGAATTCTTTAACATCATATATAAGCTCCCTATCTATTTTATGCCCTATCTTTACCACTAAAGTACCGATAATACTACATTTTTAAAATATACGATATTGACTTTCGACGATTTTTATTTAGCTCACGATCTGCTCGATGGGCTTGATACAATGGGTTTTACAAAACCCACGCCCATTCAGGAGCAGGCTATCCCCGTAATTCTGGACAACAAAGATATCATTGCCTGCGCTCAAACCGGAACCGGCAAAACGGCTGCTTATGTATTGCCGCTCATTCATAAGATCATAAACAGCGACAAAAGACATATCAATACACTTGTCCTCGCACCAACACGCGAACTGGCTTTGCAAATAGACCAGCAGATAGAAGGGCTGGCATATTTTACAGGAGTAAGCTCCATAGCCGTATATGGCGGTGGTGACGGTGCCGTTTGGGATCAACAGAAAAAAGCACTTAAACAAGGCGTTGATATTATTATTGCCACACCGGGTCGCCTTATATCATTCCTCACGTCCGGCGCAATGAAAATGGATCACCTGGAACACCTCGTCCTCGATGAGGCAGACCGCATGCTCGACATGGGTTTTTACGACGATATTATCCGTATCATATCCTACCTCCCCGCAAAAAGACAAACCCTTCTCTTCTCTGCTACCATGCCTCCCAAGATCAGGACTTTGGCAAACACCATTTTAAAAAATCCGGTACAGGTAAACATAGCCATATCAAAACCCGCAGAAGGCATTTTACAACAAGCCTACCTCGTATATGATAAACAGAAATTAGGCCTCATCAAAAAAATATTGAAAGACGCCAAATATACCAGCATATTGATTTTTGCATCCACAAAAGAACATGTTAAGGAACTGGATAAAGAATTAAGGCGGCTGGGCTTTGCCGTTCACGCATTCCACTCAGATCTCGTACAGGATGAGCGCGAGGAAATAATGAGGGCATTTAAAAGCCGGAGAATTCCCATTCTTATTGGCACCGATGTCTTGTCAAGAGGCATCGACGTAGAAGGCATTGACTTGGTAGTGAATTATGATGTTCCACCAGACCCCGAAGACTATATCCACCGCATAGGCCGCACGGCCCGTGCAGAATCCACAGGCACCGCAATTACTTTCATCAACGATAAAGACCAGCATAAATTCTCGCGCATAGAGCATCTGGTAGCTAAAGAAATTACCAAACTCCCCCTGCCCGAAGAATTTGGCGATGCCCCTCATTACAATCCGGGCCTTCGCAAAGAGGGAGCTAAAAAAAGTTCGTGGAAAGGAAAGAAGCGAAAATTTTTATAAAACAGAAATTTTAAGCGCTATGTTTTTTACTATACGAGTCATTTTCAAATTTGCGCATTTCCAAATTTTCAAATTAGTATGACAGTTTTAGTATTCACACTCATCATGCTTGCTGCCTCCTTCCTTGCAGGGTTTATAGGGGCACTCACGGGCCTGGGTGGTGGTGTAATACTCATCCCCTTATTGACACTCGTGTTTAAGATTGACATACACTATGCTATCGGCACGTCCCTCGTTGCTGTTATTGCCACATCTTCGGGAGCGGCAGCAGCATATGTAAAAGAGGGTATTACCAACATCAGGCTCGGCATGTTTATGGAAATAGCAACAACAGCCGGCGCACTTATTGGTACCACTATAATTATCTATACATCCACCAATGCCATTGCAATTATTTTTGGTACAGTACTTATTTTTTCTTCCCTCATGACCATCCGTAAACGCAATGTTGATCACATAGAAACAAAAGAAAAAAGCATCCTTGCAAAGCAACTCCGCTTAAATAGTTCCTATCCCGCCAAAGCCGGCCCGGTTCATTACTTCGTAAGAAATGTTCCTGGCGGATTTGTCATGATGATAGGAGCCGGAATATTGTCAAGTTTGCTGGGCATAGGGTCTGGCGCATTCAAAGTACTGGCAATGGATAACATGATGCGCATACCCTTTAAAGTATCCACAACCACCAGCAATTTTATGATAGGTGTAACTGCTGCAGCCAGTACGATATTATACTTTCATCGCGGTTATATCGACCCTGTATTAACATTCCCCATAGTCATCGGGGTTTTTGCAGGCGCCATGATTGGTGCCCGCGTCCTCATAGGTTCAGGCATAAAAGTGTTAAGAATTGTTTTCAGCATCATTATCGCAATTGTTGCCATCGAAATGATTTATAAAGGCATTAAAGGCACATGAAAAGATTTATAACTAAACAATATTGGCTCGATTGGGACATACAGCAACTCATAGGCAATATGCTGCGCTTCGGTGTTTGGCTCTCTGCTATTGTCGCAAGTATCGGTGGTCTGATTTATCTTATTGCGCACGGATCCGAAACAGCCCCAGTTTATAAAATTTATATCAGCCAGCCCGAAGCCTTTCGCTCCATACCAGAAGTCATAAAAGGGGCATTATTATTCAAAAGCAGCAGCATTATGCAGCTCGGCGTTTTATTGCTCATAGGTACACCAATAGCCCGCGTATTGTTTTCCTTTTTTGCTTTCCTCTTAGAGAAAGATTATCTCTATGTTTTCATCACCTTTATTGTTATAGCAATTATTATTTTCAGCATGGCCGGAGGCATAAGCGTTTAGCCTTACTATTTGTAAATTATGAGAATTATTATTCAGATTTTTATAGCCTGTATATTTATCACACCTGCCTTTGCGCAGGACGATGAAAATTGGGAAACCTATATGGTGCAGGTAGATAAAAAACCGGCCTCATTGCTTGTCAACGTCGCCCTCTACGATCGTTCACCAAATAAACTACTGCCTTACCTGCTCATTACCGGGCCCAAGAGTAAGCTTTGTCAAACCAACGGCTTGCCACACAAAGATGAGATTCCTCAACTGGAAGAAATACTTCATTCCGCCGACCTTTTCATAACAGGCGTCACAGCAAAAGCCCTTGCAGGCACAATGACATACAACTGCCAGCGCCTCAACTATTACTACATAAAAGACACAGTCGGCATAGAACAGGCATTGTCCCGTATGTACAGGCGCTCATTTAAAGACTATAAGTATGTTTATAAAATAAAGTACGAACCCGACTGGAGCACATACCGCAACTTCCTCTATCCCAACGAAGAAAATCTTACATGGATAGAAAACAATAAGATCATCACAAAACTTATCACACAAGGCGATAGCCTTACCAAACCAAGAAATATCAGTTTTGTACTCTTATTTAAAAAAGAAGATGACCGGAAAGCCTTTATAGACTTCGCCAATCAAAAAGAATATAAAATAGGCGAGATAAACTTTATCAAAAATGCAGACATGCCTTATCTCCTCAAAATCTCAAAATTCGATAAAATACAACCAGGTATCATTTCCCAAATGAGCACCGAAATAAAGACTGAAATCAAGAAATACAACGGAATATATGAAGGCTGGACAAGCGATCTGGTAAAATAAAAAACATTTTTATACCGCAAGTTTCCAACTTGCAGCACCCTTCATTAATCTAAGATGTGAAAGAGTTTAACTTAAGCCCTCATGAAAAACAGGGGTAAACTCAACATCTTTAATAATAGGATCACCATTGGCATCAACGGTGTATTCCGCAATTAAATAGTCGAACATATCCAGGGGAAATATCCTGAATTTTTTGTCCCCGACATTCAAATGGAATTTTTTTGCAACCTCTTCTGTAAATGGTTCATTGTCGTTCGCAACGATGATATAATTGCCTCCGTAGTAATGAACAGTCTTGCCAATTGGATACCAAGTGTGTGCGTCCATATGTTTAGCAATTTTAGTTATCTTCAAAATTAGAATATTTATTCTTATTTATGTAATAATTAACAATTAAATCATTTTAGATTTTTTTTTAGCTCTAAATTCTACCGATTTTTAAATATAATTTGATATAATTTAATTATTTTGTTAAATTTTATAATGCTATTTTAATTATATGTCTGCATTTATTACACGGAAATCATAATTGATGTCTGAGCCTCAGTCAC
>CAIYVS010000504.1 GCA_903929655.1 uncultured Bacteroidota bacterium
GTTTTACAGAGTTATTGCAATCCAAAGTCATGGCAAACTTACCGGATGTAGGATTAGGCCAAAATCTGATGCTTTTAATATTTGCCAGGTTCGTAACTGAAGTAGTTGCATTTCTGAAAATAACAATAAAATCTTCCGTTTCTCCAGACATATAAGGTCCGCAGGCGCTGTCAGAGGCAGCACTTGCCCCCGTGTCATTATTTAATATCAGGCGCATCAATACAGGCACATCTGTGACTACCGTATTGGGAATTGTAATTGCAGTATCAACGATATAATAATAAAATGCTCTCTGGTAAGTAGTCCATACTCTTTCATCTGGTATATCAAACTGCTGGCTGGCATTAAAATCCATAAATAAAGTCACTTTGGCATCTGCATCATGTATGGTATGCATGATACCGGCTTCCTGTATATTGTACGTGCTGTCTATGTATAGTTGAATAGTATCGGGATGAAAAGTATAAGAATTTATGGCAGCAGAGTTGGACAAATGCGAATAGACAGAACCAAATGTATCTGTGCCGATAATAAATCTGCCTATATCACTGCTATCTAAACTTGCTCCAATAGCAAAGCTATTGCATAAATTAGAATCATTGGAACCTATTACATGTATCCTCAATGTATAGGTACTGCTAACAAGGAAAGGGAAATTGCCATTGCAGGAATCTACTGCCGTAAAAACAACATAATGATCCCCGGTATCATATATGAAAGGTGTCCAAGAGAAAATACCTGTATCGTTTCCCGAGCTGTAATAAGGTGGTATTGTAAAAGTACTTCCCAAGGCTGTATAAGCATTGTTTGAAATCAAAATGATCTTGTTCGTTGCAGGTTGAATGGAGGACGCTATTTTAAAAGACATATTTATACCTCCATAAGCTACTATATTATTATCGGGAGTACTTGAAAAAGAAGCTCCAATTACATCAAACGGATTTACTGTAACCGGAGGTGAAGGCTGACCGCCAGCGCATGATAATACTATTACCTGCATGTCCCGCAT
Organism: uncultured Bacteroidota bacterium; assembly: GCA_903929655.1. GTDB lineage: Bacteria > Bacteroidota > Bacteroidia > Chitinophagales > Chitinophagaceae > JABDGU01. Next base: position 1,010 of record CAIYVS010000504.1, read on the forward strand.
CACACTTCCTATCTTCAAGCCATTCCTGTACTCATCTGCTCTCACTGTCAGCACAGCAATTTGCGTTTGGCTTGGAGTAAATGTCATCAGACCATTAGTGCTGTTAAGTGAAAATGTATTATTTGTTTGAAAAGGATTATCTGTTAAATTATATGATGGTGTTGCTGTTGCCCAAGAAATCGAGCTACTACCTGTGCAAGTACCGGCATTAGTCAACGGTTGTATCATAGTATATACAACCGAGTCATTATTAATGTCAAATGTACTGCAATTAAAGGTACTGGCGAACGTGTTACACACATATGGCACTGGTTTTACATTAAAAAAGGGAGAGGTATCGCCTTGTGCATCTAAATTGTCCAGGGTTGCCTCTGTATATAATGTCTGTCCGCCGGGATTAGTAAGATTAGTAATTGCCGAATTCCTTGCACTTTGATATACTGCAAATGTCCAGCTATTACAACGTGAAGGCAATGTAATAATAGCAGTGTACCACCATTCACGATATCCAGGTATGCTACTTGAAGATTGCGTACAAGTTGTATAAAAACCCGGGCATAGCTGCAGCACTTCCGCTCCATTTCCTACACCTGGAGGTATTAGCGTTGTGACCTTTGCCATGTTAACTGAATTCGTATTGTTGTCGCATGTGTTGTTATAACACAAAGTCACTGTAGAAGCTTCCTGTATCCCGGAGCAATCCCGATAAAATTTATAAAAAATTTGATAAGTAGAGTCGTGTACCCATTGAAAAAGCAATTCTGCGCCAGCACAATGAGAGGCATATGTTTTTGTGGTGGGTATATTAGCAATAAAGAAAGTAATTAAAAAAACGCAGCACTTCAGGTATGATTTCATAGAAAAGAATTTTTGCCTTGATATTTAAAATTACAATTACATTTTTTTAAATACAAATCTTAATTTATACCAA
>CAIYVS010000505.1 GCA_903929655.1 uncultured Bacteroidota bacterium
GAATTTAAACAATTATCAAAAGTGTTATCAGGTATCAGATAATGAAATCCATTCAATTCGAATCTTCAGCTTACCAGGATTATATTGATTGGGCAAAAGCCAACGAGGATATTTTTGATAAAATTAATAAGCTCATCATTGATATTGATAGAAATTTATTCAAAGGTTTAGGTAAACCCGAACCTCTGAAAGGAAATTTTAAAGGATGTTGGTCTCGTAGAATTACCGATGAACATAGATTGATCTATAAAATTGAAAAGGATGTCATTTACATCTATAGCTGTCATGGTCATTACAGTTAATGATTAGCTATTTTCATAAACTACTTATTATAAACATTCATCGTCTTCTCAAGACCCTGTGTTGCAAAGCTTTCAATAATATCCACACATTTCAGCAGTTTTTCTTTAACTATCGGTATTTCAGAAGGCGTCCACCTGCCCAATACAAACTCCACCTGTTTGCCTTTAGGAAAATTATTGCCTACACCGAAGCGCAGGCGGGGATATTTATTGGTTTGCAAAATGAGATCAATATTTTTCAGGCCGTTATGCCCTGCATCATTGCCGCCGGGGCGCAGGCGTATAGTATCTAATGGCAAAGCAAGGTCATCCAGTAAAACCAATACATTTTCCAGGCTTATTTTTTCTTTATCCATCCAGTATTTCACAGCTTTGCCGCTCAGGTTCATATAAGTAGTAGGTTTTATTACTACAAAGGTCTTGCCCTTCCATTTCACTTCTGCCACAAACGCATGACGGTCCAGCCGGTAGGAGCCGCCATGTTTTATAACAAAAGTATCAGCAATTTCGAAGCCAATATTGTGCCTGGTAGCATCATATTCATTGCCAATGTTTCCAAGCCCTGCAATCAGGAATTTCATGGCGCTAAGATAATGGATAGCTTGATTAGTTAAACGCTCAAACCGGAACTAAGCAGAAATTGTTTGGAATAGTCTACACTATTATAATTTATACTTATCATCTTTTTTTCTTCTTTTTCGTACATTGTCGCCTTCTTAAAATTTTAAGGTCTGTTACCAATGGAAGATATACTTATTGAAACTGAAGAAAAAACCACGCTTGTTAAAAAGAAAATATTCAGCCGCTACCAGGTATTTGTTATTGCCATACTGGCTGTAATGCAGTTTACTGTGATATTGGATTTTATGGTGCTTTCTCCGCTTGGTGCAATCCTCATGCCGGCACTGCACGTGTCTACATCTAAATTCGGCTCTGTGGTATCCGCTTACGCTTTCAGTGCAGGCATAGCAGGCTTTCTTTCAGCCGGTTTTGCAGATAAATTCGACCGCAAAAAACTTTTATTGTTTTTTTATACCGGTTTTATTATCGGGACTTTTTTATGCGGTATTGCTGATACCTATACATTTCTGTTGTTTGCAAGAACTATTACAGGTTTATTCGGCGGTGTTATAGGGTCTATAGGTTTTGCTGTAATTACAGACCTCTTCAAGATGGAGGTAAGAGGCCGGGTAATGGGTTTTGTGCAAATGGCATTTGCAGGCAGCCAGATACTGGGTTTGCCTATTGGCCTGGTTCTTGCCAATCATTGGGGCTGGCATTCACCTTTTATGATGATAGCCGGGCTTGCACTTATATCCTGGATCGTAATTTTTATGTTTCTGCGCCCGGTAACAGCTCATTTGCACTTAAGGAAAGCAGACCATAAAGCATTTCACCACTTATATAAAACAGCATCCAACCCGGAATATTTGAAAACCTTTTTAGCTACTATATTATTGGCTACAGGCGGTTTTATGCTAATGCCTTTTGGCAGTGCTTTCGGGATTAATAATTTAGGCATTACATTAAAGCAATTGCCTGTTCTTTATGGTATCACGGGCGTATCGTCTATCATCCTTGGGCCTCTTTTCGGCAAGCTCAGCGATAAAATAGGGAAGTATAAGGTATTTGGTATAGGTACTGCAATTACGGTTGCTATGGTGGGCATATATACTAATCTTGGTATTACCCCCTTGTGGATCGTGATAATGATCAACATTTTTCTTTTTGCAGGTATTACCTCAAGAATGATCTCTGCCTCTGCATTAATATCAGGCATACCGGAACCGCAGGACAGGGGAGCGTTTATGGGCATTAATTCTTCTGTACAGCAAATTTCAGGAGGTGTTGCTTCCATGTGTGCGGGCTTTATCGTTATACAGGAAACAAGCGGGCACCTGTTGCATTATAATATCCTAGGAGGGGTTGTTATCGCTGCTTTATTGATAACAGTTGTCATGTTTTATTATATAAACAGAAGAGTAGCACGCAGGCTGCATAAGGCGGCGGCAACGATTTAATCGGGGATATTCATTTAAAAAAACAAAACCCCCGCTTTGAGGCAGGGGTTTTATAATAAAATAGTGTTTCTTATTTTTTTGCTGCTGGCTTAGCTGCTGCCGCTGCTGGTTTAGCACCTGCTGCTGCTGCCGGAGCTGCTGCTTTAGCAGCGCCTGCTGCTGGTTTAGCTGCATCTTCTTCCACCTTCAGCGCACGTGTAGTAACTACCGATGCAACCGGGATACGTGGAGAGTTCAGAATTTCCATATTTTCTGCTATCACCTCTTCAACACGAATGTTGCCATGTAATTGCAGCTCGTCTAATTTCACTTCAATTGACTCACGTAAGTATTTAGGATACGTGCGCACTTTCAGCGATTTCATTTTCAGTTCCAGACGACCACCATCTTTTACACCTTGTGCAGTGCCAGTAAAATGTAATGGCAGGTTTGCAATTACCTTACGGTCTTCTACCAGTTCCAGGAAATCAACGTGGTTCAATTCGTCCGTAACCACATCAAATTGCAGGTCTTTCATAATTGCACGGTAGGCTTTACCGTCAACAGTGATTTCTGCAAGCTGGAAATCGGGTGTGTACACCAGGTGGCGGAACGCGATAACAGGTGCGGAGAAATGGACGGTATCTTTACCACCATAAATAACAGCGGGTACATGACCCTCAGAACGGAGATGGCGCGTAGCTTTTTTGCCTAATCCGCTTCTGCTTTTTCCTTCAATTTTTACACTTTTCATTTTAGTGTTTTTGTTCTTTCAGCGCCGGGCGATAACCCGTCAAACATCCTGACGTTGAAATGCTTTTTTAAAAAAGGTTCGGCTTCATGCCGGACAGGTTTTGTTGTATAAACAGTCGTTTTTTTAATTCAAAAAATTTAGAAAAGCTTCTTTTCCGTTTCATTGTTTTTGCGACCATGAATGAATAAAGAACTGATCGATTTATTCTCAAAAGTATTGCGGATAGCTACTGCAAAGAGTTCTTCCGTTGGTAATACTTTTATTTTAGCACATTGTCGTTTCATAGGTATCGTATCGCACACTACCAGTTCTTCCAATTCTGAATTTTCAATATTCTCGTAAGCTTTTCCACTTAGTACCGGGTGTGTACAAAAAGCGCGTACAGATAATGCACCGCGTTCTTTTAATACCTGTGCCGATTTGCTGAGTGTCCCTGCCGTATCACATATATCGTCTATCAACACCACGTTTCTTCCTGTCACATCGCCTATCACCGTCATGGCTGCAATCTCATTTGCACGTTTCCGTTGCTTGTCACAGATCACCATTTCTGCCTCAAAATACTTCGCAACTTCACGTACACGATTGGTACTTCCCACGTCGGGGGACGCGAAGGTAAGGTTTTTTATCTTAAGATTTTCAATATAAGGGATGAAAATCGCTGAAGCGTCCAGGTGGTCAACAGGTATATCAAAAAAACCTTGAATTTGTGGCGCATGAAGGTCCATGGTCATAACCCGGTTGGCGCCTGCAGTTGTCAGCAGGTTGGCTACTAGTTTAGACGCTATGGATACACGGGGCTTGTCTTTACGGTCCTGGCGGGCAAAACCGAAATAGGGGATAACTGCCGTAATATATCCGGCTGATGCCCTTCTTGCAGCATCAATCATCATCAGTAACTCCATCAGGTTATCAGATGGGGCAAAAGTGGACTGCACGAGAAAAACATAATCGCCGCGAATAGACTCCTGGAACACAGGCTGGAACTCACCATCACTAAACCTGTTTACCTCGATCTTACCTAAAGGTTTACCAAAATTTTTGGCAATGTGCTCAGCCAGGTATTTAGATCCTGTACCTGAAAATATTTTTACGGATGAATGCATGAGTGTGTGAAATGGATTGCAAAGGTAGGTAAAGCGATGTTTTATCAAAGAAGCTTTATTAACATTGCGATTAATTTTATATTTTACTTCACAGGTATTAATTCATCATTCAATTCCCTGTCGTTCATTAAATATTTTGATTCTTCTTTTATGTCCACATTTAGTTTGCCAAATACTCTCCAGTATGAGGTTCTGGTCATTTTATCCCAGCTAATAATTTCATATATAAACTGGTAGGATTGAAATATGTTTAAAAAAATAAATAATACAAGTATTGCTATGTAAACGTGTTTTATCAGGTGTTTTTTAGAAATGAACAGTATATTTTTTATCAAAGCAGCTAATGGCATGGCAGCTATCGCTAATGTTTCTATTAATGCCCTGCAGCTGAAACCTCCACCATACCACCACATATACCAGCTAAAAACCGACCAGATCATCAGGAAAAAAAATATTAGGATTGACGGAGCGAGTCTTTTGTCGTAATGGTATAAACTGTAAAACCCGCACATACTTACAAAAGCTATTGGTGTATAAAGGAACCAACCCTTTTGGTAACTGAAGAGACCTTTCAGGATTTTAGGATGCAGGAAATTGAAGCCTTCACCTTTGTAAGAATAGTAAATCCAATGCCCGCTTGTGAATTTCCAATAAGACATTTGCAGCAGGCACACACCAAAGAAAATAAAAAGCGCTTTCAGAACATCTTGCTTCTTTCGGATGATTAGTTGATACCGTTCTTTCAGACTATTAAAATCATGAATTTTCCAAAACACAGGAATGATGATCCCTATTATGTCTATAGGCCTTGTTATAATTATTAGGCCAAGAATGAATGCCAAACTATAAATACTTCTGCGTGAGAATTCAGTATACCACAGATCTGTATAATATAGCAGGGATGAGAATAAGAAAAAGAGATAGGGGTGGCTCATAGCAGGGCAAAAAACAGTGTAAGTATACAGATTTGTGCCAAATGCAATGCACAGGATAGTGAAGCTTGTGACGTTATCATCAAAATATTTCTTCAGAAAATTCCTTAAATAAATTAAGCCAAGTATTACCCAAAAAACCGTAGCTAAAACGCCTGCGAGACAATAGGGTAAAGAATAACCGTCAGCAGGGTATTGATTCAAAGCAAGGCAATAAAGGTGGGCCGCAAGAAAAAAAGGCAATTCGAAAATGCAGGTGCCCACTGCGTATTTATTAAGTCGTTTTCCGTTAGCTTGTTTATAAGCACCGTACCATTCTATATCGTCTGACAAATTATATTGTTTATTTACTTTAGGATAAAACTGCAGATATCCTAAGTCATGGTAAATAAAAATAGCAGGTAAATAAAGGTAATACCATGAATTGTCCCATTTGAAGATGTTTTCCCTGAATATTGCTTTATTAAAAACAATATTGACGGATATGATTGAAAACGCAATTATTAACAGCCAGGATTTCATAGGGAAATTCTAAGTTATAAAAATAATTATTTTAGGCTTAATTCTTACTAGGGAAGAAATCAGAATGATTAAGGGAGAACCTTTATCTTTACAATAAATAACACCATAAAATTTTATGAAACGTAACGCAACAGCCGTATGGAATGGCTCAGGTAAAGAGGGCAAAGGCCTGATGAGCACCCAAAGTACCGTGCTCAACAATGCTCAATATTCTTATGTAAGCCGTTTTGAAAATGGTATTGGCACCAATCCCGAAGAACTGATGGCAGCAGCCCACGCAGGCTGTTTCAGTATGAAACTTTCTTTCGTATTGGGTGCTGCAGGTTTTACCCCAGATGAAATTCAAACAACTTGTGCTATTACACTGGAAGGCGGTGCGATTACTAAAAGCGAACTGACCGTAAAAGCTAAAGTTCCAGGCATTGATGCCGCTAAATTCAAAGAATGTGCAGAGGATGCCAAAGCAAACTGCCCGGTATCGAAAGCATATAATTTTGAGATTACACTGGATGCCTCATTGGCTTAAAAATATTTATCAAGTCTTTACTGATTAATAAAACCGGGCATGTGTCCCGGTTTTATTAATTTAAGAGAAGTATTTTCTCAATAACATCCCAATAACATATTTTTATAAAAAGAATTATTTGTAAGTAACATGCATATACATCATTTTATCAGCAAATTTTATAGCGAAAAAAATATATGTAAATTTGGCGAATAATGAGCATAAATATTCTGATAAAAGTCATTTTTTTTATAAATATTGGGAGTGATATTTGAAATTCTAATTGTCTAAAAGAGTAAAAGCAAATTATGGGTTATAAGTCATTTGTGTCGATGAATATTGCCATCATGGGGGCAGGTAAGAAAAGTGAGTCTTTAGCACGTAGTTTGGCAAGTGCAGGGCATGAAATTTTCATGGGCCTTAAAAATTATGACAACCCCATCTCCTATTATTTAAGAGATGCCTATGAAAATATAAATATCACTTCTGTGGAGCAGGCTGCTGCGATGGCAGATATTATTATTATAGCCACCCCCCTTGACGAAGTAAGGAAAACGGCTTACCTGCTGGATGATGTGAGACGCAAAGTGGTGATAGATATAACCAGTTCTGTATCGGTGCGCTCTGAAGATTATTTGAACTCTCTGAATGCTATAAGGTCAATTACCGGTTCCGTTCATGTAGTGAAATGCCTCAATTGCAAAGGCTACGAAAACCTGATCAGCCCCTTGTTTCAGAACAAGATAATTGATATGCTGGTGGTGGGTGAAAGTAAAAAAGCTAAAGAGATCGTTAAGATCATATCTAAAGACCTGGGCTTGGAAAATATTTACGATTTCGGTGATAATGATGCAACGCTCTTAATGGACGAGATGGCAAAATGCTGGCACAATATTGCAGTAAGACAAAAAATGGGCAGAAAGATCACTTTTAAGGTTGAAAAACTATAAAACGTCAATAATCCCGTCTAGAACTTAAAATTATAAGTAACACTTGGTATGATCGGGAAAATATAAACTTCTTTTACGGTATTGCTGATAGTGTTGTTGGAGGTAGTCTGAGTATCTACGTAATAAAAGAATGGGTTGATCCTGTTATATACATTAAATACAGAAAAGGTCCAGCTGCTCTGCCAGCGTTTGTTTGGTTTATGCCTCGGGGTATATACGGCCGCAATATCAAGCCTGTCGTAAGGAGGGAGTCTGTAAGAATTGATAGGCCCGAATAATTCCACTTCATGTCCTCTCACAAGGTAAAACCCGATTGGCAAAGTAATAGGGTTGCCGGAAGCATATATAAAGACTGATGAGAAAGTCCATTTCTTATTCAGTTCATAAGTACCAACTACAGAAAGGTCATTGCGGCGGTCATACTTTGCAGGGAATACATTGCCGTTGTTCAGATCGGGGAATTGCCTGTTAGTCCATGCCAGCGTATAACCTATCCATCCTGTAAATTTGCCCTGTGTTTTATTAATGAAAAATTCAGCACCGTAAGACCAGCCTTTACCGAATACATATGCATACTGGGGATCCTGCAGATTATTGGGCGTATAATTGTTCATGTATTCTATCTGGTTCTGCATGTCTTTATAATAAACTTCTACAGAGGTTTCCAGTTTATTATCCAAAAAATTGCGGAAATAGCCTGCAGAGTATTGCCAGGCCACTTCAGGCTTCACAATGTCAGTACTTGGCACCCAAACATCGGTTGGCAAAGTAGTAGCGTTATTAGACACCAGGTGGATGTATTGGTAGGTACGGGCTATGCTCGCTTTGATAGAAGAAGCGTCATTTAAGGCAAAACGGAAATTGATACGCGGCTCCAGCCCGCCGTAGGGCTCAACTAATTTGCCCGAACCATAAACGGTGCTGTCAGTTTTATTGCCACTATTGTCATATTTATAACTGGTATAAGGGCCTGTTTGACCAAACCAGGAATAACGCAGGCCTATATTGATACGCAGCCATTTTGTAACATCAATATCATCCATTACATAAGCGGCTGCATCGTGTGCATATTTTATCAAAGCATTGTCCGGTTTCAACTGTATGGTATCTATATTGCCGGATATCTGGTTGGGAGTAAAAGTATGATAGGTATAATTAAGCCCCGCTTTGAAATGGTTAGCGGAATTGGGATAGTACTCGAAATCGGTTTTAGCGCTGTAATCATGAACGCCTGAAAATAATTTGATCCCGATCAGGTTTTGGCCTGAACTGAAATCAAAATGATAATCATTATACAAGAAGGTAGTGTTTACAAACAACTGATCGCTGAACAAGTGGTTCCATCGTGCTGTAACTGTAGTATTGCCCCAGGGAATGTTGGCAGTAAACTTGCCATCTGTGCTGGTATAAGAAAATTTATCCAGTCCGGTATAAGCACTCAGGTAAACCCTGTCTTTCTCTGATAAAATATAATTTGCTTTCAGGTTCAGATCGTAGAAATAATATCCCGAACCTTTTGCATTGCCTTTCAGAAAAGGTTTGGCAAGCACATCTACATAAGTGCGGCGTCCTGCTATCGTAAAAGAACCTTTGTTCTTCTTTATAGGCCCCTCAAGCGTCAGGCGAGAGGCAATAAGCCCTATGCCACCTTCCGCATGAAACTCTTTCATATTGCCTTCCTTCATGGATACATCAATAACAGAGGAAAGCCTGCCTCCATAATTTGCCGGAGCGCCACCCTTTATTAAGGTCACATCTTTGATCGCATCAGAATTGAAGACCGAGAAAAACCCGAATAAATGTCCTGGATTGTAAACCACCGCATCATCCAAAAGTATCAGATTTTGGTCGGGCCCGCCGCCACGAACATAAAAACCCGTGTTGCCATCGCCGGCTGTGGTTACCCCCGGCAAAAGCTGCAGGGCCTTCATAATATCCACCTCGCCCATTATCACCGGCAGGGTTTTTATCTTGTCCATAGACAGGCTTATCTTACCCATTTCGGTATTCTTCACATTTTCGTCCTTGCGGGCGGCTGTTATTTCAACTTCTTTAAGTAAGGTTTTATTATGCAGTTCTGCAGTAAATGATCTGCTTTCTACCAGTGGCATGCTGTCCACCAAAGTGCCATAGCCAACATAGGCAAAAATAACCGTATAGTTACCCGCAGGCAGTGTTACAGAATAAAAGCCATAAGCATTCGTTTGTTCTGCCTGGTGTGTTTCTTTGATATATACTGTTGCGCCAATAAGCGATTCGCCGCTTTCTGCGTCCTTCATATAGCCGCTCAGGGTAACCTTTTTTTGAGCAAACAACCCAGATGGAATCGTTAAAGCAAGAAAAACAATAAAGAAGATGCGGTAAATATAATGTTCAATTGTTTGCATAAAATCCGTTCTGTCGAATTGACGTTCTTCTTTATTTTAACGCTGATAAGCGATTCTTATTTTAGCGAGTCTGTTACTTCTCCGCATTCCAGCATTTTTTTGCCAAAATAGGGGTTCTTTATATCTGGGTCATTACTCAGCCAGTTAGCCCCTTTGCTGTCAAAAGCCATAGGGCAATACTCCTGGTAAATACCTGCATTCTTCATACCTGCATTTTTCAGCAATACGAACATCATATCAGATATTTTGCTGAAGGGAAGCCTTTTTTTCTCGCAGCTCTCATCCTTAAGGGCAACCAGGTTTTTTGCTTCTGTTGATATGGTATCGAGATAAGGTTTTAGCAAAGGTGCATTCGCGCTGTCTGTCTTCAGGAAGGCGGCAAGGCTGTCTGCACTATTAATAAGCCTGGCTCCGGCAGAATCTGCAACGGCTGCTTTGGTTGCAACAAAGGCGTCTTTCAGGCTGTAGTAATCGCTTATAAGCGCCACCAGCTTTTGGGTCCCGGCTTCATTTAATTTGCTTTGCGGGGCCTGGGTATTAACGACTTGTGCTTTATTATCTTTTTCAGAACCGGTATTAGTATTGTTATTATTGCAGCTTACAAGCCCTATGGCTACAAACAAGAATGCAGAATACAGTAGGCGCATTTTTTAAAATATTTTGAACAAAAATAAGGGAAATGCCCGAAGTATAAGGCTGTCCTCAAAATGAAATCCCGATATTAAGCCTGAAAAGCGTACTTTTGCAGTATAAATCAAGTATATGGTAATTTTGGAAGGCAATGTGATCTATGGTGGCAAAAAATATGCCGTTATACTTCATGACAAAGAAAAAAAAGGTAAAAACCTGTATCGCATCTCTGTAGACGGTGTAGGGTCGGTTTTAGAAAAAAACAAAGACAAGTGGGGCGCCAAAGGTATAGATGCCGGTCTTTGCGAAAAAATAGGTAAAATGATTTAATCTTATTATATAATATGGGAAGCCACCTGTTAGCGGGTGGCTTCTTTTTTTTGCAAAGAAGATTTGCTTTACTTTTTATCAGGATACACAAAGCCTGTACTCACTTCCTTCATTTTTACAGGTCTTACCTCAACCCTTGCAGTAGTGGTGTAAGCAAATTCAGGATTGCCTTTTGCAATTTCAACAGCATCATCCAGATCATTGGCAAGGATATGATAATAACCTACTATCACTTCTTTGCCTTCTGCATAAGCAGCTTCCTTCCATGCGCCTGTAGCACCAGAGATCATTTTGCCTTCCCGTATAAGAGGCTGGGCGCTTATCATTTTGCCGTCTTTTTGTAATGCCTCAATATACACTTTGCAGGCATTCAGAAATTCCTTGTCTTTTTCAGCAGAAAAGTCTGTTTTGCTGTCGGCTTCATTGCGTATCAGTAGCATGAATTCCTTCATAAGAAAATGGATTTCTTCAAAATTAATAAAATAGAGTTTTTGTATTCTATTTGTTTACACCATAGCGGCAGCACATGCCAGCCGAGCGCGGCGTAACGCAGCGCGTAGGCTTTGCGGGATTGCGGCTCAGTGATGGAAATAACGTTTCCCAAGATCAGGCCGTCGCCAGCTCTTTGCGCTGCACAGACAACTTCATCCCGCGCGTGCGCCCTTCTTCAAGCTCGAGCGCGCGCAGCGCCCACACCGCGCCCATCGCAGCGCCGTCCTGAATAGCAAGCCACCAGACGGCGCGCGTCTTGGCAAACTGAATGGCTTCCTCGCGCTCTTTGCTGGTCATTTGCGCTTGCCTTTCACTTGGCCGAGTAGCGATGCCATCTCGCCCATCAGCGCCTCAAGCCGCTCTGTGCGCGCTGTGTCCTCTGCCGTCTTGTCGCCGAGGTAGCGGGACACAAGGAAGTGAATCGGCGTGAGGTCTCCTGTCACTTCGATGTAGCGCTCAAGGTCATCCGTGCCGAGCTTGCGCTGTGAGTCGTCGGAAAGCATGCAAGACAGGTTGCCCGGCGCTACGTCCAAGTCGGACGCGATGCGCTTCAGCCCGCGCTGATAAACCCCCGCCGTTACCACGTCCCGAACATTCCGGTATCGGTCCAGAAGGTTAGGGTCTAGCTCTAACGTGAGTTGGTTCGTGGCCATTTCTTTAACTCTCATAAGATCAGGCGTTATCACTGCCGTTTGGCATACTTGACTCAACGGATCGCGGGACCAGCTCCGGCCAAATCAGCGCCCAATCGTGCGGGCGCAGTTGTTGGCGGGTCACGCGACCTCCGTTGATCTGCTCAAGCAAAGCGCACTTCTCAATGGGGAACTGACGCAGGTCATCGCGCCAGAAACGGACGGCTTGCTGTGTGACGCCGAGCAGTCGGGCGGTCTTAGTTGGGCCACCGCACAGACTGACGGCACGTTGAATAGGTGTCATAGACAGCAAGGTTACGCTTGTAGTTTTTCCCCGTCAATGGTTGCGGTTTGTATTCAGAACGTCAGACACTTAGAGTTCAGGGATGAATATTGGACAAAAAATTAAGCGTCGCCGGGAGCAACTCGGCTGGACGCAGCAACAACTTAGCGACGCTTCAGGGGTCGGAAAAGGTACGATCGGAGCGCTAGAAGTAAGAGAAAGCGTTCGGTCTAAGTACTTGCCGCAGTTGGCGATGGCGATGGGATTGACGGTGGATCAGTTAACCGGCGGACAGCCGTTGCCTGA
>CAIYVS010000506.1 GCA_903929655.1 uncultured Bacteroidota bacterium
TCCTATTATGGCGGCGCTTCATTCTTTTTAAAATCATGTCATCACCAGCTTGGAGACTAATATGAACATGCGGTAGCAATACAGGGCTTTCTATCATCAAACGTGCTAACTCTGGGTCAATTTCAGCAACATCAATCGAAGAAAGTCTTAATCTTTTCAAACTGGGTAACAATTTTATGATTCTGTTAACTAAATTAGATAATTTAGGTTGACCTGGTAAATCTAATCCCCAATCTGTTATATCTACACCAGTTAGGACTATTTCCTGATAATTATTTTCTAGTAAAGCTCTAATTTGGTTAATTATCTCACCAGCCGGAACAGATCTGCTATTGCCACGACCATATGGAATTATGCAAAAAGTACAGCGATGATTGCATCCATTCTGTATCTGTACAAACGCCCTACTACGTCCTTGAAAACTTGTAACCATGTGGCTTGCAGTTTCTGTAATTGACATGATATCGTTAACTTTAATTCTATTATCCACGTCATCGTCAATTTTATAATGCTCCGCTATGAATTTTTCCTGATTGCCTATCACTTTCGAGACTTCTGGCATAATTGAAAATTGGCCAGGATTTATTTGAGCGGCACAACCAGTGACTATAATTTTTTTATCAGGGCTTTGTCTATGTAGCTTCCGAATTTCCTGCCTTGCCTGCCTTTCTGCCTCTTTAGTAACAGCACAGCTATTGATAACTATTAAATCATCTTGGTCATTAACATCTAAAACTCCTCTAATAACTTCACTTTCGTAGAGATTTAATCTACAGCCCATAGTTATAATTTGCGATTTGCTTTTCATTTAAAATTTTATTGATATTTGTAAACTTATTTATATATCAATTCTCCCCTGAAATACAAGTGCTACTTCGCCACCTAGCATTATTTCTTTAAAAACATTTTCATATAATTTTAAATTTCCGCCTTTACTTTTAATTATTGCATTTTTATCAACTAAAGATCTTTCACGAGCGGCTGCAAAAGCAGCACACGCACCACTACCGCAAGATAAAGTTTCTCCGGCACCCCTCTCCCATACTCTGTAATTTATTAAATTGCCTTCGGGTATCTGATTTTAAGGAATATACAGGCCAGGGGACAACACGGCATCAATATAAAATGATAGACCTCCTTTTGGCTTACCGGCTTAATGTTTTGAAAAGGCATAAAATAAGTTTTGGCATAGGTCCCTCTTATACCTGGGGAAAGAACATTAATGACGATTATTCACTTGTTATGCCGGCAGGAAAAGATTACAATGCAAGCTATTGGGGAGTTGCGCCTGCAATAAGCTATGATTATGTGTTTCTGCGAAACAGGCTGAGCATCGGGATGGACCTGAGAGTCCGTAAATATTTTGGCTGGCCTTCAGAACAGATTGACTATGGTTTACACTTAGGAGTGAATTTTTAGTTCGTGTCCTGGTTTTCTCCCAACCTGTCTGACCAATGTGGTGGTGTATCTTGTTTGCCCGGCTTTTTATCAAGTATAAACCGGACAATAAGATAGCCGCCAATTCCAAAAAGCACAATAGTTACATAGTCCAGGGGGTTCCTGATAAATTCCTGTTGTAATAGCTGCACGGCAGTTTCTTTATAGGCAGGGTCCGTGGACAGCCGATTAACGTTAATAATATTAGGACAGAAATAAACCACGACAATAGCCATACCGATCACTTCCAGAATGAAGCAGGCAACCATGCTTATGATTCCCCACAAAACCCCGTTAAGCGATTTCTGTTTCGCTTTTACTCCATTCCTATAGCTCAGGTAAATGAGCAGCAAAAGACTAAAAATATCCATTATAAGTTCCTCATAAATTCACTAACACTTTCCATCATGTGGTTGATCTGTTCATCATTCAGGCCGTGGTGGCAGGCCATGAGCATACCTCCGCGCATTACCTTGTCTGCTTCAGGATATCCGTTCTTAGCTGCTTTGTGCGCTGCATTCTTAAATCCGGGCTGACGCAGTATATTACCTGTAAATACCGTACGGGTCTGGATATTTCTCTTTTCGAGGAATATCTGGAGATCACGGCGTATGAAAGGAGCTGTATCGCGGATAGTTACGGCAAATGCCAGCCAGCCAGTACGTGAATTCGGCAATTGATTGGGGAGTATAAAATATTCTTCGTATTGCTTAAAGAAGTTACGCAGCCTCTTGTAATTGGCTTCCCTGGTATCAATATTGCTTGCCAGTTTGTTTAATTGCACAATACCAAATGCGGCGCCCATCTCTGATGGCTCAATATTGTAACCGGGTTCTTCAAATACAAATTTGGCATCATAGGGTATGCCATCTATTTCTACGTTAAAGCGGTTCTCTATTTTTTCTGATTCTACAAATAACGATGAGCTGCGGCCCCAACTGCGTAAGAGACGGCCACGATCGTAAAAGGCTTCTGTGTTTACACAGAGCATTCCGCCATTACCGGCACAGTTAATGATGTGGGAACCATAAAAGCTCGTGGTACTCATGTCTGTATAACGGCCGGAAGATGCGCCATCAATTTCTGCACCCAAGGTATCGGCAGAATCTTCAAGCACGAAGAGATTGTGTTTGTCAGCTATCTCCCGCAGCACTTTCCAATCGGGCAGGTTACCTATCAGATTAGGTATGACCATGGCCTTTGTTTTGGGCGTTATCATTTCTTCAACTTTATTCGCGTCGAGGTTATAGGTGCCTTCCTGCACATCAATAAACGCGGGTATCCAGCCTTTTTTTACCAATGGGGCAACTGTAGTAGAGAATGTTAAGGCGGGAGTTATGATCTCTGCACCTGCATCGTAATTCAGGAGGTCCATAGCCAGGTATAAAGCGGAAGATCCGCTATTGACCATGATACCGTATTTTTTTGCATACAAAGCCGCTATACGGGCTTCCATTTCGCGCACATTCTTACCCATCTGGGTGGAAGTACGCAACACATTTACAACTGCTTCTATCTCTTCTTCCCCATGCACTGTTTTGCCATAAGGCACATGAATATATTGAGTTTGCAACATCTGGTAAAATTAGACTGCGAATGTAATAGTAATGCGTCAAAATAATACGTTAAGACTTAATATATAATTATATTTTATAGTATATTTGACTTATTTCATAAAAATAAAGGTTTTACCCAACCAAATGTCCGTTTTCCTTGTCATTATAGCGGTATCCATTCCCAATTTTTAAAAATAAAACCCATGAGTAAAAAATTTACCCTTGCAATGATTTGCTTATTGCTTAGCACAAATATGTTTGCCTCGCATTTGACAGGCGGAGAGATTCGTTATGCCTATAATGGCACTAATTACACTGTAACATTATCCCTTTACAGAGATTGCCAGGGCATTGCCTCTCCTGCCACTGTCTCGATGTCCTTCATCTCCAGTTCCTGCAGTTATAATTTCTACAGAACTTTCTCCCTCACTTCAGTTGACAGCAATACAAATATGTGGTGTCCTTCTCTGGGTGTGGTATGTAATTCATCTTCCAGTTACCCTATGCGCCAGATTTATATTTATTCTGATACTGTAAGTCTCCCTCCATGCTCGGATTGGAAAATCAGCAACTCACAAAGTTCGTTGAATGCGAGCATTACTAACCTTATTAACCCCGGCATCGAACCATTATACCTTGAGGCATTTCTGAACAACAGCAGCGCAATCAATTCAAATCCTGTAATAGCTGACCCTCCTCCCTTTATAATAGCTACAAGCAGCTTCTTTACCACTTCTGTACAGGCTGTAGATCCAGACAACGATAGCTTTGTATATGAAATGATTGAGCCTGAATCTGCTGCTAGTACATCAATTCCATATACTACAGGTAGTTCCGTTACATCTCCAATGGGGAGTGGCAGCTCTGCTTCTATTGACCAGGCCAACCAGTATCTTCAACTGTACTCAGGCAGTATGGGTATCAATATGCTGGCTATACGCGTTAAGGAATACCGCAACGGGACATTGGTGGGATACAGTACCCGCTCTTGGAATGCAATTGCAACCAGTTTAACAGCGCCTAAAGTACCTTTGCCGGCACCGGGTACAACCTTTACTTATCTTACTCACCCCGGACAAACACAAACAATTTCATTGACTTTTAATGATTCTACATCTTCTGACTCCGTGTTTGTTTCTTTTGACCCTACCAATAGCTGGACTTATTCCACAAGCTCTACACCAGGGGCAGGAAGCGGTTCGGGCAGTATAACCTGGACAACACCATCCACGCTTAATCCCGCTACTACTCCTTATTTTTATATTTATGTGCCTGTTCATGATAATTCGTGCCCATTAGTTGGCAATACCGTTTATACTATTTTGGTACAAACCGCGCAACCCAGCCCTACCGATTCTGTTTGGCCGGGTGATGCCAACGATGATTATACAGTGAATATGTATGATCCCCTGGCCATAGCTGTTGCCTACGGACAAACAGGGTCAACCCGTACAAGTGCCAGCACTAGTTGGGTAGCTCAATATTGCTCCCCATGGGCTAATTATTTTGCCGTTACCAATATAAATATGAAGCATGCGGATTGTAATGGCGATGGAACTGTGAACAGCACTGACCTTGCTGCTGTAACTGCTAATTATGGCATGAGCCACCCTAAACTACATGGAAGTGCGCATAAAACTACTGGCGTACCTGATCTTTATTTTGACCTGAGCGGTATTACACTAACTCCGGGTGCTAATGTATCTGTGCCTATTAAATTCGGTACTACTTCCTTGCCTATGAATAATATCTATGGGCTGGCCGCAAGTGTTGAAATTATCAGTCCTGTTAATTTAGCCGCGGCACCTACTATTACTTATTCCACCAGTTGGATAGGTACTACCGCCAATACACTTAATTTTACCAAAAACATCAATAATAACCATATTGACTGGGCTTATGCACGTATTGACCAGACCAATGTGAGTGGTAACAGTACTATTGCTACGCTTAATTTCACCGTACCGGCAACTGCTACTGCAGGCCAACAAATGAAATTCCATTTTGACATGCCGCGAGTAATTGATAAAAACGGCAATATCATTACGGCTTACAATGCCTTAGATGATTCGATGGATATAACTGTTTTAGGTATTGTAAATGTTACGTCGCCGGTACAGTATGCTGAAGTAGTACCTAATCCTTCTCATTCTCATACGGAATTACAGATGTATGTGGAGAAGGCAAGCAATATGCAGGTGAAGATCATTGACATCTTAGGTAAAACAGTTTGGCAACAAACCATGAGTGCCAATACAGGCAACCAGAGCATTAGCTTACCATCTGCCAACCTTGCACCGGGCATCTATATGATAAGGGTACAGGGTGAAGGATGGCAATATGGCAAAACACTGAAATGGATAAAAGAATAAGATAGCGAGTAATAATTTATAAGAAGCTGCTCCGAAAGGGGGCAGCTTCTTTTTTTATTCTTTACCAAAGCGGGGATGGTATTTTTCAAGTGTTTCCCGCAGGTAACCGCGATCAAGGTGCGTATATATTTCTGTGGTGGTGATGCTTTTATGACCCATCATTTCCTGCACGGCGCGCAGGTCGGCACCCGCCTCTACCAGGTGGGTTGCGAAAGAATGGCGTAAGGTATGTGGATGAATATTTTTTTCAAGTCCGGCTTTCTCTGCCAGCTCCTTCAGTATAATGAATACCATAACGCGCGACAAGGCTGCTCCCCTGCGGTTTAGAAAAAGGATGTCCTCATTACCTGTTTTTATGCGTTGTATTTGTGTTCTTACATATTGTTTGTATAGGGTAATTTGCCGAACGGCTTCCCCGCCAATTGGTATCAATCTTTCTTTATTGCCTTTTCCTATCACTTTTACAAAGCCCACGTCGAGGTATAAGTTGGAAATACATAATCCCGTAAGTTCACTTACACGCAGTCCGCAACTATACATCGTTTCCAGCATAGCCCTGTTGCGCTGCCCTTCGGGTGTACTATGATCAATAGAGGCAAAAAGCGTATCAATATCAGCTATACTTAAAACAACAGGTAAAGTGCGCTTTAATTTGGGCGCTTCCAGCAGTGCAGTAGGATCTTTTTTTATTACTTCTTCCAACAATAAATACCTGAAAAAAGATTTAATACCACTTATCACCCTGGACTGTGTGCCTGCAGAAAGCTCCATTTCATTGATGTGGATGAGGAAAGACTGCAAATGAGCCAATTCTATAGCATGTATACCCAAACCCTCATAGCTGGCGTGTATGAAAGTTGCCAGCATATCCACATCATGAAGATAGGCCTCCACTGTATTCTCCGACATGGACCGTTCTAATTGCAAATATGCCTTAAACCCTTTAAGATATGCTTTCCACATTACAGTGAACAGTGAACAGTGAACAGTTAACAGTGAATAGTTAACAGCCCACAATTTACAATTAATATATGGCAACCATGAATAGAAAATTTGGCAGTGTATCAGTTTGAAATTTCAGGTTTAATTATCTTCATTTTGAATGCTATCATGCCGATAGAAACTATTAGAGATACTAAACTTATAATTTCACACTCCATCAGTTGATTACATAAATTATCTCCAGTAACTGTGGAAATACAAGTGTTTTCAAATGTAGTTTCATATTTTAAACTGACCATGGTATTAATTATGCCCCAGCCATTTAGCAAACACGATATAATAGCAATAGTAAAAAATGAATAGTAAAATATTCTTTTGGTTCTTTGTTGCATATTAAACACTCAATTGCATTAAGATATAAAGGTAAAGAATCTCTTTTTGCAGTTCCTAAAACTTAATTTACAAATTCCAAATTACTTATCTTGGCATTAAAATACAGACAATGTTACATCTTGCGATCATTAATGGCCCCAACCTTAACTTACTTGGCACTCGTGAACCTCATATATATGGCAATATGAGCTTTGAACAATATTTTGCTCAATTAAAAAATCACTTCTCCTCTGTAAAACTTGACTACTATCAAAGCAATGTAGAAGGCGAACTGATCAATTATATGCAAAGCTGTATGGGCAAGGTGCAGGGAATTATTCTGAACGCAGGTGCTTACGGGCACAGCAGTATTGCTATTGCGGACGCTATTTCTGCCATTAATATTCCTACTGTAGATGTGCATATTTCCAACATGCTGGCACGCGAGGATTTTCGTAAAACATCATTTATTGCATCAAAATGCCTTGGCTCCATAAGCGGTCTTGGCATGACTGGCTATGCATTGGCAATACAGTATTTTATTGATAAGTCAATTGACAATAAGTCGCCTGACCAATGAAAAATCTACCCTACCCCGTCTGACCGCTAAGAAGCGGTGCTGACGGGTTTAAATCCTGAAACCACGTAGAAAAGAAACAATATCCATTTTCTTTTTGCCTTCCATCTGCAGTTCATCTATATATAGCCATCCATCAGCAGCCGCAAACCTAAGAAAGGTCTTTCCGTCTGTATCATAGGCTCCCGCTTGCTTTAGCGTTTGTTCAATAAGAAAATGAGACTGAAAGATTTTTATATTCTTGTCAGCCAGGCTTGTAAATGCGGCCGGGTAAGGCGACAGACCTCTTACCAGGTTATGTATGCTCTCCGCTCCTTTATTCCAGTCTATATGAAGATGCTCTTTGAAGATTTTGGGAGCATGTTTTAGTTCGGCCTGCGTAATTTTGTCCTGGGGAATCTCATGAATGCTATTGTCTGCTATGCCATGAATGGTCCTAACTAAAAGTTCCGCTCCTGCCTGCATTAATTTATCATGCAAGGTGCCTGCATTGTCTTCGGGTTCGATGCTTACCTTTTGCTGCAATAGGATATTACCTGTATCTATCTCATGCTGCAATTTAAAAGTTGTTACCCCTGTTTCTTTTTCTCCGTTTATGATAGCCCAATTTATCGGCGCCGCCCCCCTGTATTGAGGCAATAAGGAAGCGTGTACATTTATGGTCCCCATGTAGGGCATATTCCATACTTTTTCAGGCAGCATACGAAAAGCTACCACAACATGCAGATCTGCCCGATAAGCAGCTAATTCATTTATAAACCCCTCCTCTTTTAGTTTAAGCGGTTGTAAAACCTGGATTGCATGGGTTTGAGCATATATTTTTACTGCTGAAGACTGTAATTGCATACCCCTTCCGGCGGGTTTATCGGATGCTGTTACCACACATACTATATTGGCGCCTGCTTCAACCAAAGCCTTCAGCGAACCTACCGCAAAATCCGGGGTGCCAAAAAACACTATTTTCAAATGTTCAAATTTCATCATAGAACTTGCAAAGCTAATACCTAAGCCAACAAAAACATATAAAAACTACCCCATTAAACTATAGTAGTCTAATTTAGTCTATATTTTAACGGTATATACTAAGCGCCTCCTATGGCAGAATACACGGATGAGTACCTTTTGGTGGCATCTTTTAAAGACGAAAAAACACGCGATAAAGCCTTTACACAACTGGTGCAAAAATACCAGGAACGATTGTATTGGCATGTACGCAGGATGGTAGTGGAACATGAGGATGCGAACGACATATTGCAAAATATATTTATAAAAGTATGGAAAAACCTGTCAGAGTTCAGGCAGGAATCCAACTTATATACTTGGCTATACCGGATAGCCACTAATGAAACCCTGACCTGGATAAACCAGCAAAAACGACATGTCTCCGTTTCATTAAGTGACAACGAGGACGTATTTTCGGAGAAATTAACGGCACAGAAAGGATTTGATGCCAATAAACTGGAATGGCGTTTGCAGCAGGCAATTCAATCCTTACCGGAAAAACAACGCATCGTTTTTAACCTGCGTTACTATGACGAAATGCCTTATGAAGAAATGGCGATAGTGCTGGCAACCTCGGCAGGGGCCTTAAAAGCATCCTATCACCATGCAGTTAAAAAAGTAGAAAGCTATATTATTAACAGTTAAAAAGGCAAAAAAAATTAAACTTAAAAGATTTGACATAGTCAGAACATTGTATGGAACGCAGAAATGAAATATCAGATGAATTAGTAAGCCTGGGTAGCTCCCTTGCTACTATGCCGCGTACTATGCCATATATGGTACCGGAAAATTATTTTGACACACTCTGTTCAGACCTTGTACAAAACATCCATTCATTGCAGCATAGTGACCCTGTCCTTTTATCCATTAAAGACAATCCATACGCTGTACCACAACATTATTTTGAACAGTTCCCGGCACAGGTACTTGCGCATGTTAAAGAAAACTCCGGCAGTTTAAAAGCAAGTCCCTTTACTGTGCCACAGGCTTATTTTAACAACTTGCCTGCTCAAATGCTGGATGCGGCTAAGGCATCTGAACATAAAAAGAAAACAACAATACTTTCTTTATACGGAAAGCCTTTGAATTATATCAAATGGGCTGCGGCAGCAATATTGATTGCTGCACTTGGGTTCGGATCATTTAAATATTTTGCACAACAACAGCCCGTCAATTCCGAAACAGCAATACTTGCAAAAATACCGGACAGTGTGCTGAATGATTATGCTCAACAAAATTTTGATGATTTTGATGTTTATATGAATGTAAATAATTTAGTAGCGAGCAATAATGATAAGTACACCCGGCAACTAAGCCCTCAGGACATTGAACAGTATTTTGATGAGATAGGTCTGGGTGAAAAAAATATTGATTAGTAAAGGAAATATAAAGTAATGAAAAAGTTTTTGTGCATAGCGATTATTAGTTTACTTGCCATCAGTGTTTTCGGGCAGTCTCAAAGGAGACCGTTTGAACGTGTTCATGCTGCAAAGCTTGCTTATATTACAGACAGGATACAACTTACCAGGACCCGGGCCGAAGGGAGTTTGTCGTGCCGGCGAGGATTGCCGCAGGAACCGTGTTAGCAATATGAAAACATAGATTGCAAGA
>CAIYVS010000507.1 GCA_903929655.1 uncultured Bacteroidota bacterium
GATCATTCCCCTAACACTTTTTCCTCTCCAATCTTGTAAGAAAATGTGCCACCTTACAAGTCCGTCATAAAATTCCTGAGAATTTGGTTCAAGATCAAATGTATCAATTATCTCCAACCTAAAAGACTGTTTAGGATTCAATCGGCCCTGATTTGACATTAATTTTCCAAAGGTTAATTCAAACTTTGAAACGTTAATGAAGGCCTCTACGACATCTTTGAGTTGATTTCCAAATGAAGTATTTTTCTGAGTGGATATATGTCTTTTTTCTAAAAAGGAGGGATTTGGTACCGATGCTGCATACGCCAAAAACTCTCCACCAGCGAATCTAAATACTTTGTCTTGCACTTTATCTTCAATAACGTCTGCTCCTTGTTTAAAGGCTGATTGATTCTCCCTTAACATCTCAACAAACATCTGAATCATTATCCTGATGTCACTTGACCATAGACCGACAAATGCTTCCACTCCATGATATAGCACTTTCTTTTTATGTCCAGCCGCCGATTTTCTTATTGTATAAGCCAATTCATTGTTTGAATACGGCATCTTCCCTAAAATGTCTCTTAGGAAATAATTTTTACCTTTTAGCAATGCATGTCTTTCTATCCGAGGCTTGAAAATACTCTCAATTAATTCAATTTTATCCTTAAAATTTTGAAAAAGGCTTTCACTAGCTAAGTCAATCAACTCGAAATCTTGATGTAATTCTAAAGGTTTGCCACGTAAACTCACTTTTTCAAAACTTATTGCAGATTCAGTGGATACTTTAAAAAACAAGTCACTCCTGCGTTTGAAAATTATTGGGTTTAGTTTTCTCTGAACATTTCTAGGTATAATTGGTATGGTATAATCGTCTAAGAAAAAATAAAAAGGTTTTTCTGTTGTCCATCCCACGTTTTCTTTAATTGCAACAATTAGTTTATCCAAAAAATCTGTTTGCGAAAGTTGCCATTTATTTATTGATTCTTTTTTTCTGCCAAAATCAGTCAGTCTACATCTTTCTTTTTCTAACTCAATAAAAGATTGAATATGATTTATTGTATTCCCCCCTTTTGGCAAGGGTGGGTAGATGTTTTGGTATAACTTGATAATAAATTTTTCTAACCAACTATAATTCCCTGAGCTATTAACCTCATAAACTGATAATGTTTTACATATTTCGCCCAACCAAGCAAGATGGAAATAGTGAATTATTTGGGCAGACAAACTATCATTAATGTTAGGCGGTATCCAAGGAAAAGCCTCAATTAAGTCACGGCAATTTAAATAAAATCCTATAAACTGATCTGATCCATGTACGCCAGACGGCTCTCCAATAACTTTATCCATGTAAGCAGTCAACCTTCTGAACGCCATTGTTTTTCCGCACCCCCTAGCTCCTGTTAATACTGTAATGTTTTTGCTTAGTAGATCTTGCACTGCCAAAAATTCTGGCACAAACAGGTTTCTCCATTCTTCAACTCTAAACCCTAAAGTCTCTGCAGATAGATAGTCACCTGGCTCTTTGATTTGTTCACCTTTTGATGAACGTTCCATTTCTCTTTGAGCATCTATATTAAGCTTTAGAAACTCGTCTAGAAGCACTTTTAAATTTCCAACATGCTTGCCTTGTGTTGGATCGATTTCTAAAAATCGCTTGCTAAAAAATGATTCCATTTTCTGATACAATATCCTGTCTAGCGGATTAAGAGTATATTGATCTATTGAACGAAGTAAAGAAGTTATTATGGAAAAAAGCTGTTTGAAATCATCTTTAGGTTCTATTTCATTATGAGATCCGCCATACCCAAAATCAGATACCCAAATAATTGGTTTA
>CAIYVS010000508.1 GCA_903929655.1 uncultured Bacteroidota bacterium
CGACATACAGACTCGTTCGAAAAATTCTCTCGTGAATTTCAATATTTGGTTTCACAACTCCCACGCATGTCAGAGGATGAAAAGTTAAATAACTTCCTACAAGGAGTAAAGCAAAGAATGCGTGCTGAGATATACATGCGTCAAGTTAAAACTTTTGAAGAAGCATTGAAAATAGCTTCTTTCATGGAATTGAGTAAACAGTCAGCAGAAACGACAACACTGGCGTCAAATTATAGGGTTCAACATGTTAAATACAAACCAAAAAATTATTTTTCAAATAACAAGAATAATAAATATGATCAAGAATCAAGTAGACCTCGTGAGGATAAGACCTATAGAACTTTGGATAGAACTCCGGTTCAAAATAAAGAAAGTCAAAAGAAGACGACTTCGTGGACAGATCAGAAATCTGATATCGTTTGTCATAGATGTAACAAACGAGGACATACTAAGAAAACGTGTCGAGTTAAGATTAAAGTAAATTGCGCGACCGTTGAGAACGGTGCTGAGGATCGAACAGAAGGTTGCAACTGTCTGTTGATCTCGTCAAATATGAGTTTTGCGTCAGAAAAACTATTTGTGATAAGTGGACGCGTCAATGATATACAGATGAAGATAGCGCTCGACACAGGGGCCTCAGCTTCAATCATTGGCATTGAATCAGTAAGAAGGAATGATTTAAAATTCGAAAAATCAAATATAACGCTTAAAACAGCAAACAATGTGGTTTCACAAGTCCTGGGTGTTATCAAAAATGCAAATGTAAATGTGAGAGGTCGAAACTGCAAAATTGACCTGGTGGTTATAAATCATAAAGATAACGATGTGCTCCTGGGGATGGATTGGTTTAAAGCAACCAAGGCTGGCGTGTTTCCAGCAGAAAACAGATTAATCTTTCCGGAAGAAATGGAAGATGAGCAAAAATCAGATGATCTCTTTGTTCTGTCAGCTGAATTATGTGACGAACCGGATGTGGCCTTCGAGGTAGACTGGCATCCAATAAAAGATCAAATTTTCCGATCAGAGATAAAGTTGGAAGAAAAAGATTTAGAGATATTTAAATCTCTAATAAACGAGTATCAGGATATATTCGCGAAAGACATTAATCAGCTCGGGAAATGTGTCTTGCGAAAGCACGAAATTAAACTGACTGACTATACGCCGTTCTATATACCGCCGTATAGAAAGGCAAGGTCCGAAAGAATAGAGTTGGCGAAACAAATAGAAGAGATGATAGCAGCTGGAATAGTAAGACCTTCTAACTCGCCTTATTCATCACCGTGCATTTTGGTACCAAAACCGGATGGGTCAAAACGTATGTGCATTGACTACCGCCGACTAAATAAACTAACGGTTCTACAAAACTGGCCAATGAGTTTAGTTGAGGATATATTGGACCGTTTGAGTGGATCACTATTTTTCTCAAAATTGGACTTAAAATCAGGTTACTGGCAAACAGTAATGGCTGAAAAATCAATACCCTTAACCGCGTTTACCACACCTGACGGCCATTATGAGTTTTTAAGACTACCCTTTGGACTTAAAAATGCGCCTGCAGAGTTTAGCCGCATAATGCAGATGGTACTGGGTGGGCTACCTTTTGTAGAGATCTACCTCGACGACGTAACAATACATTCAAAGACGGTTAGCGATCATTTGAAGCACTTATGCATTGTACTAA
>CAIYVS010000509.1 GCA_903929655.1 uncultured Bacteroidota bacterium
TCAGGCAAAGTATGCTATGAATAAAGAAAAGATGATTGCTAATACAAAAAACATTGTGGCAATTGAATGGCCCGAGCGCATAAAAAAAGTTTTACCCAAAGAAAAGATAATGCTTATAATGAATGGTTCTCCTGAAATGGAGTTTCTATCAAAACATAATATAGCATCCTCTGTTTTTATGGAAAAGAAAGAAAATACAGGAATTAATATCAATAAGATACCTAAACTAGACTTGTCTGGTGTGAGCGTATTATTTAATAGTGAGCTGACAAAGAAAGTTTATGATTTTTTAGAAGTGCCGGTTAAAAAATCTGTAGTAAAATATTTTAATATTCAACCAGTAAGCCAGTCAAAAGGAGTTGATTTTTTTGACAGGAAGTATGGTATAGCATTCATCACATCTGATTTTCGCAGGCATATTAAAAATTCCGGGCTCGCCCGCCAAATTTTTGAATCATTTATAGAAACTAAGAAAATTGCGGTAGGCAAGTCCAGCAATATATTTGCCGATATCAATAATACAGATGTCAGAGAACTAATTTCCCAGAAGGACGTGTTTGATATACTCTCAAATACCCGGCTTGTTGTCATTACTTCTTATTTTGATTCATCTCCCGGCATTCTCTCCGAAGCTATTTTGCATGGCTGCAACATATTGATCTCTAAAAATGTTGGATGGCATGAGGTGATTGATGAGAAAAGCGTCATCAATAATTATCACGATTTGGAAGAATGGAAGGCAAAAGCTCGTGCCCTTGTTAATGAGCAGCTTGATTATGTTGAGTTTAAACAGATAATAGATAACTCCAAAGAGAGTATTATTCAACACATCAAAAATGTTTTAGCTTCTTAATGAAGAAGATGCTCATAATATCAAGCGGGGCTCCTTTTGTGGGCGGAGAGGCAACCACTGCTTATAATCTTCTTAAATTGTTGAACAATAAATACAGGGTTCGGCTGGTCTATTTTAATAGTACCCAAAGTGCAAATGTTGATCCTGACAGTACCGGGCTTTCTGTTAAAATATCCATATTTAAGCCTTTAAGGTTCTTTGGTGGTGTTTTAAAAAAGACTAAAAGCACTAATGTCAGTTCAGAATCAAATAACAATTCGGGCAGCAATTTTACAAAAAGGCTTTATGATTTTTTATTGATGCTAAGTTTGGGTTTCTATTTAGTCAAAAATTGGTTTCCCCCCCGTCTTGTTATTGTTTTTAATATTCATGATTTTAAAAGAGTCAATCGTTTATTTGCACCCAAAAATATTTTGCTGGTAATAGGCGGCTGCCACGAAATGATTGCTTTTGCAAATAGCAATACTGATACCTGTAGTTTATTAAATAATCATGAATCACTTTCTGAGGTCAAAGGCTATGACACAAGAATAGATTACAACGCAAATGTGATATTCAATAGTGATTTAACCAGGAGGCTATATGTTTTGTTGGCTTACAAGATGAAGGAACCTAAAGTTCAGTTCTTTAATTTGATTCCGGAAAACATAAGCGCAAGTAAAGATTTTGATAGCCGGAAATATGATCTGATCTTTATCTCATCTGATTTTAACAGAAGCGTTAAAAATGCAAAACTCGCGTTTGATATTTTCAGTTATTTCAAAGACAAGAAGAAAATAGCAATTGGTATAGCCAGTTCAAATTGGAACAATATTGAAAATACAGAGCTGAAAAATATTGAAAGCCAGGCCAATATTATGGCTTATTTGTGCAATGCCAAACTACTGGTCATAAGTTCTTATTTTGATTCGTCACCGGGTATCATGTCTGAAGCTATAATGTGTGGTTGTAATATTCTCATTTCAAAAAATGTTGGCTGGCATGAGATGGTGGATGAAAGATGCGTTGTAAATGATTATTATAATTTTGACGAATGGCTTGATAAAGCCTCATTTTTGGTTCATCATAAAATAGAGAATCCTGACTTTATGAAAGTTATTGCAAATTCAAAAAATGAGATATCAGGGTGCATTGACAATTATGTATTGCAAACCCACTAATCATCTATCCCCTTTCCAGCCATAATTTGAGGTGTATATTTTTCAATCCTCGCCTCCCGGGTTTTGGGTTGCTTGGCTGTAGAAAAATAAAACAAATATCCTCTTTGCCGTCCCGGTGTCAGTGCCTTGAAAGCCTTTTTCAAAGCGGCATTTTTATCCAGTTTATTTTTAAATTCTTCAGGCATCTCATATTCCGAGGTTTTCTTTAAAGTTACGGTCAGTCCCGCTTTTTCCACATCAATGGCCTGGTTTATATAGGATTTCAGCACAGACTTCATTTTTACTATTTCCTTAGCCGAGGTAAAGCGTGCCTGGCGTGCAGACTGCACATTTTCTGTTTGCTGGATGAGGATGCCCTTAGGGTCATTCATCAAAGCGCCTTTCATAAACAAAAGCGCACAATATTCTTTAAATCCGTGTATTAGGACAATGTTATTTCCCTCATGGGTGTAGCAAGGGCAACCCCACTTCAGTTCTTCTGTCAGCCCGCAGTCCAGCACTATCGTTCTCAGTTCCTCATATTCCTCCTGCCATTTGGAGGCTTTGCTGAAAAAAAAATCAACCTTCGGATTCATTACACTCTTTGCCATAGTATATGTTTTATGCAAAAATCATACCCGCAGCGAACCTCTGAAGCCCCTTGCCGCATAATAAGATTCAGCGCCGTTATGATACAAGAATACAGTATCATAGCGACGATCGCAAAACAGGGCGCCTCCGAGTTTTCTGATCTCAGCAGGTGTCATTACCCAGCTCGATGTTTTCATATCAAAGTTCCCTAGTTTCTGCAACTCCCTGTATTGTTCTTCAGTTAATATTTCAATGCCCATGTCTGCCGCCATACCCACAGCGCTGTCTCCCGGTTTATGTTCTTTCCTTGCCTCCAGCGCTTCATGGTCGTAACAAACATTTCTGCGATCTTTAGGGCTTTCTGCTGAGCAATCATAAAAAATATATTCACGCGTCTTTTTATCGTAAGCTACTACATCCGGTTCCCCTCCGCTTCTTTCCATTTCATTAAGCGACCACAATTTTTCAGCATCAGCTTCCAGCCTTGCCTGCACTTTAATCCAGTCAAGGCTTTTATGGCGCTGGATGTTTTTCTCAAAACGGGCTTTCAATGTGTTGACTAGTTCTTCACGTTCTTTTGGTGACAATGCCTTTTTCATTCTATCCACCTATTTATTAATTAAAAACAATTTTTCTATCCGCAGGTCTGAAATACCATGACAAAATAATAAAAAGAGTCTGAAAAACCGGTCCAAGAATTCCTTTTAGCTCATGGTCTCCTATTGCCAAATGCGAAGCAAGTGCCCCCGTCATAGCAAAAAAGAAACCAGCGTAGGCCCATTCTTTAAGCAACTTAAATCGTAGAACTAAAATAGCTATAACTCCCAGAATTTTCCAGGTGCCAAGTATGGTCAAAAAGTAAACCGGGTAACCCAAAGACGTTACAAGGTCAACCCACTGTTTTGTTCTAAGCACAGCAAATATGCCGCTTTGCAACATGCCAATAGCCAATAAAGCAGTGGCAACCCAATAGATAATTTTATTTCTCTTTGCCATTGTATCTTATTTTAATTTGTTTGCAATTTCTTCCATCCGGTTATGCGCCATGTTCAAGCCTTGGGCAAATGGTAGCTTCAATACCTGGTCTCTTTGCACAACCGATTCATATATTACGTGCATATTCAGTTTACTGGTGTTGTCAGTAAGTGGTTCAAATTCATATATTTCAAGCTGTACTCCAAAAGGTGTATTCCCCATTTCAAATGTCCTGGTGATCTTCTGGTTCGGGATAAACTCATGGATCACCCCATTGGCTTGAAATGCTACCTTTCCCTGTGCATCAGTTGATTCAATTTGATAAGAGCCATGCGTTTTACTTTCAAATTTCAGCACTCTAGCTGTCGTATATGGATTGGACATCCATTGCTCAATAATGTCCGGCTCGGCATGCGCTTTAAATAGCAGTTCCACTGGCAGCTCAAATTCCCTTGTTATAACCAGGTCCTGCTTGCCCTCTTCGGCATTGATCTTTGTTTTTTGTTCCATCTTGTTTTATTTTTTTGATTTGTATTGTTTCATTATGCTTTCCAATTTGTTAAACCTGTCATCCCACATTTTGCGGAATGGTTCGATAAAGTCGGCTACTTCTTTCATTTTTTTTGCGTTTATGGAATAATAAATTTCCCTGCCGTTTTGTGTTTGCTCCAGCAATTCACATTCAGTAAGTATTTGCAGGTGTTTAGAAACGGTGGGCCTTGCTGTGTCGAAGTTTGAGGCTATGGCTCCGGCGCTCATAGCTTGTGAAGCAACCAATAGCATTATAGCCCTTCTGGTCGGGTCTGCTATAGCCTGAAATACGTCTCGTCTTAAATTCATTATGTAGCTATTTGGCTACAAATATATGTGTAGTTATTTAACTACACATATATTTTTTGAGATTTTTTTTAGTCGGAAAGGTTTAAATATCTTAAGGTATAATTATAATAAAGTAATTCTAAGAATGAAAATCACAATAGGAATTGAAATAACAAATCTACATATGGAAGTACTCGAAATCTGACAGCTTTTGAATGGAAAAACACTTGGACAGATGAAAAATCTGTCTAATTTGGACTAGTCCGAATAACAGGGTGCTTACAGAACGACAAAACCAGTACAATAGCATGGGTTTTGTTTATTAAAAGTGTTTCATCGCAAAAGCCCTACCAGAACCCGATTTCAAATACCGTTCAAACTCATAGGCTTTATACCGGTTGGGAAATGAACAACACCATAATAATTTTATAGGCA
>CAIYVS010000510.1 GCA_903929655.1 uncultured Bacteroidota bacterium
TATCAGTAGCATGAATTCCTTCATAAGAAAATGGATTTCTTCAAAATTAATAAAATAGAGTTTTTGTATTCTATTTGTTTACTTACTCTGTGTGATGGATTCAGCATGTTTTTGAGCAAAACAATATTTTAGCCCCACGTTTAAAGTATAGGTATAGGGCCTGAAAAAATCGGTATTGTCAGGAAACGTGGGAGAAAATTTATACTGTGCCTCGGGCCCTGCGCTGATATAGAAATTTGAATTGATCTTATAATCGGCTTCAACCTGTATGCCTGCAAAAGAATTGGTTCCTGAAGCAGGTCTTTTCATAATAAATGCATCAGAGCTGAGGTATGAGCTCGCCGGAGATGCAGAATAGTCTATTACAACAGAACTCTCAGTGCTGGTCAAAAATCCCAGTGAATAAGAGACACCCGGAACAATAGATAGGCGGGGACTTATGGGGAAGTTATAAGCTACTGAAAGAGGAATAGTAAGATAGTTGTTGTATTGATATTGAATTGTAGATATTTCACTTAAAAAGCCTTCGTAAACAATGCCTGTACTACCTGTTTTTAAGTAGCCGATTCCGGTTTTGAAAATAAAATTGTGATACTTATAGCCGAGTAGCAATTGCGGGTTAAAAGTAAATTTTGGCACATCTTTAAACTTGAATTCCGAATAATGTACACTGGTGCTGCTTAGCCCCGCCCCAACTACCGGTTCTATAAACAAACCATCCTGGGCATAAATAATTGAATTACCAAAGAGAAAGAGTAAAACGAAAACATTCTTCATAGTACAACGATTTTGATTAACAAGAAAACGATTAGAAGTGTGCTTTTAGTATATAGTAAGACGGCATTTACTACATGATCGTTAGTACTACCGCCCGATTTTTTCTTAATTTAGAATACAAAAATGCCAACGCATGCCCCAAACATTTAAGTATGTTCTTGCTGCACTTGCTGATATAGACATCGTTGTTAAATATCGTTTTGCTTTGCTTAACTCAATTTCGGGAGAGCAGGATGCCCTTACTACTGCAGCCCTGAAGCAAAGCCTGGAAGCCTATTTTCAAAAAGCCATAGCCGATAAAACCTATATCTGCTGGATGGCTATGGACGGCGACAAACTGGCGGGCATAGGTGGCATGGCCATATGGGAACGACCCGCGAGTTACAAAAGACCAGGCGGACTATCAGGCTACGTCATGGGTATGTACACTTTGCCACAATATCGCAAACAAGGCATCTGCTCTGCACTGATGGAAAAACTGGAAGAAACTGCAAGAGAAATGCAGCTCGACAATTTAGAACTCCACGCCACAGATGAAGGAGAGCCTATATATAGAAAGTATGGTTTTAAAGAGCCTAAAACTATAGTGCTTGAGAGATCTTTGCAATAATATTGTTGTAAGTCCGTTTTTATTAAAACGGTTCAACTCCTCTTGTAAAATGAAAGTACTAATCGTTGTTCTCATCCTGCTTATTTCGACTCCCATATCTTATGCACAAGACTCGGTTTTTATTTGGGAACAAGGGCAAAAGATAATGGGAAAATTTTTATTCGGATTTGTTGAAAAAAAAGGAGATGTATTTTATAAAAGCGAATTCAGTATAAGGTATAAGAAAAATAAGATCGTAGCCGTAAGTTATTTCCCTAAAGGTTATGATACTAGTTCTGTCTACGAACTTATTGATGGGGACATAGTACAAAAGAATATGGGGCACGAATACAGAACCTATTCCAGCA
>CAIYVS010000511.1 GCA_903929655.1 uncultured Bacteroidota bacterium
AGAGACAGAGAGACCAGAGAGAGTCGCCAGAGCGAGGTCAGAGAGACAGAGAGAGACCAGAGAGAGTCGCCAGAGTGAGGCACACCTGGTTGAACAGCGCAAGAAGAGAGAGGCCAGAGAGAGAAAGAAACCAAAGAGAGAGGTCAGAGACAGAGAGACCAAAGAGAGAGGCCAGGGAGAGCCCCACCTTTTGGAACAGGGCAAGTAGAGCGAGAGAGAGAGAGAGAGCGAGACCAAACAGCGAGAGAAAGGCCCACCTGGCGGAACAGCGCAAGTAGAGAGAGGACAGAGAGAGACAGAGAGACCAAAGAGAGAGGACATCGAGAGGCCCACCTGGCGGAACAGGGCGCGAAAGACGACGCTGGCGACGGCTTTGGACGGGTCCTCCGTCACCTCGAGCACCTGAATATCCATGAAAGGTAGGGTGAGGGGACGGCTTTGGACGGGTCCTCCGTCACTTCGAGCACCTGTATATCCATGAAAGTTGGGGATGAAGGGCAAGGGTGAGGGACAGAATAAGGTTAGCAGGATTTAAGTCAGAAATATCCTTGCTGTTATTTGTTTGATTATCAGAATTGTTAGTCGTATTAATAAGTGCTTTTTCTTTTGGTGGGTTTGCATCTACTGATGTAATAGCTGTATTATTACTCAGTTTCCAGATGGTTCCGCCTAGCAGGGAAATGCCTGACAATAAAAGCAAAGAAATAAACCAGGGATAAAAGAATCCCCTCTTTTTTTGCTTACCATCCAATCTTTTCTCAAGTGCGTCCCATACAGCGGGAGGCGGTGCTTCGGCGTACGAACCGAGGCCTTTTTTGAAAAGATCATCAATATGTTTATTGTGCTCTTCCATTGTTAATATTATTGAGTAATCACGTTAATTTTTTCCTTCAGTCTTCTTCTGGCATCATTAAGGTGCCATCTGCTATTACTTTCATTTATACCTAATAATGTTCCTATTTCCTTATGCGAATAACTTTCAAAAACAAACAAGTTAAATACCGCCCTCTGCAAGTCCGGCAGGGTTTGTATTATTTCCAGCAACTCCTTATACGACATTTTTTCTACCGACTCGCTCTTCACATACGCATCCTCAGCCTGAACTTCCTTAAATAAATGATCATTTTTAATATTTTTTCTCAAATGATCCATCAATGTATTGATTACGATCCGCCTGATCCAGCCCTCAAATGCACCCTGGAATGAATATTGGTCCAGCTTGGTGAAAATTTTATAGAAAGAATCATTTAATACTTCCTGTGCACCCGATTCATTGCCATACATATATCTTTTTATTATACCATAAGCAGCCGGAGAATATTGATCATACAGCTTTTTTTGCGCAGCGCGGGATTGCGCTATGCAATCCTTTATCAGGAGGCTTAGTTCATATTGGCCTGATAAGCTCTTTTCTGCTACGGACAGCTCATTATTGATATTTGTTACTCCTGGCAATGCTCTTTAATATTTGTTCATCAATTCGTCTATACAACTATCTTTACATGCATAGACGACTCCGTCAAACTAAATGTTAGTTTTCTGAAAATATTTTTCTAAAGTTCTAACATTTATCCTAAAACCATCGTCATTTGTATAGCCAAAGGTGTCCTTTGTTTGTTTTCTCAGGATTACAGGTTTACGTATCCTTTAAAAATAAATGCCATAGGCTGGATTTTAACAGATAGTTTATTTACTTAAATTGCAGAAAGCTAACAATTAGAAATAATTATATTCACAGGCAAAATTTACACTCATGAAAGAGATAAAAATACTCATACTATTGGCATTCACAGCATTTTCAGCTCATGCCCAATTCACCTCCTTGAATGAGAATTTTAATTCTTCCTTCTGCCTGGGCCAGGGCATGAACAATTATCCGGGTAATTGGCAGGAGCAGAACTTTTTGTCTCTTGCCGATAGCCTGGCATGGCACTGCACCCCCACAAATGGGGAAAACGGCACTGGCGGCATGTATTGCAGCGATTTTTA
Organism: uncultured Bacteroidota bacterium; assembly: GCA_903929655.1. Lineage (GTDB taxonomy): Bacteria > Bacteroidota > Bacteroidia > Chitinophagales > Chitinophagaceae > JABDGU01. Next base: position 1,990 of record CAIYVS010000511.1, read on the forward strand.
CAACAGCACAGTTCATCCGGACACAGCTTACCTCATTACGCCTCCGTTGGACATACAAGGCTATACTGGCAATGTTTACATGCAATTTGATACCAAAACCAACAATTTTAATAGTGGGGCCCTGCTTGGCTTCATGGTGTCCAATGACTCTGTTTTGAACAATGCCGACAGCACGGTTCCTCCAAGCAATCCTTTAAGTGCAGCAGACCAGGTAGGATGGGTTACACACCAGGTTGACATTACTTATTATAAAAGCTTCACCACGTTCTATTTTGCATTCAGGTACTCCACTTCCACCATGCCTTTAGCAAGCATATGGTACCTGGATAACGTCCTGATTACGGGCACACCATTAGATGTTTCAAATGTCAGCAAGGGAATGATACCAATTACCGTTATTGGATGGAGCACACCTGATCAAATCAAAATATCATACAAAACCTCCGAAAATGGTATATACGATCTCACCATCTATGATCTCTTAGGCCGTGAGGTATATAAACAATCGCTCAACGTACAAAGCAACAACTCCAATTATACTATAACTGGTCTTAACCTGCATAGCGGCATGTATATATTAAAAATAGGCAACGGAACTACCTATGGCGTTGCCAAAACAATAATTCAATAACATACGTTGATAATCACTTTCTACAGGCGGAAATCCAGCATGGGTTTCCGTTCGTGTTTTATATAAACGGCAACAAAACAAATAACAACAGATTAAAAAAACATGATAAATTTGCAGTTCTTAACACTCCTATGCGAAAAATAAGGTCGCTGCTGAAATTATTATCAAAAATATCTGCAGAAGATGCAGATCATTTCAATGTGGTATATGATACCGGCCTTAAATTTAGCAAAAATGCATGCCACCCGCCCGGCACAGCCTACTCTGCCATTATTTCCGTTGATGAAGTAAAACAACGGGAACAACAGATCTGGGAACCCAAAAATATAAATGGAATAAATGGAATAGATCTGAACGAGCAGGTTCAGTTAAACCTTATAGAAAAATTTAAGACATACTATTCCGAAATTCCCTTTGATGCAAAAAAGAAAGATGGATTAAGGTATTATTTCGACAACAACTGGTATGCATGGTCCGACGGCGTGATTCTCTTCTCCATGATAAGACATTATAAACCCAATAGGATAATAGAAGTAGGCTCAGGCTATTCGTCAGCATTGATGCTCGACACGAAAGACCTCTATAATAAAAAACTCAAGCTCACTTTTATAGAACCTGACCCCGAGCGTCTTTACTCATTGTTACAGGGAAATGACCTGTCAGAAAATAAATTCCTTATTTCCGAAATACAAGATGCAGATATAGCTCTTTTCTCAGAACTGCATGAAAACGATATCCTTTTCATAGATAGCTCTCACGTATCAAAAACAGGAAGTGATATTAACTATATCCTCTTCGATATATTACCCAAACTCAGAAAAGGTGTATTGATACATTTTCATGATATCTTCTACCCTTTTGAATATCCTAAAGAATGGGTGTATAAAGGGCAAAACTGGAATGAGGACTATATTCTCAAAGCCTTTCTCATGTACAATAAGGATTTCGAAATTAAAATGTTCTCAGACTATTTACACACACACCATAGCGATATTTTTAAAAACATGCCATTGTGTTATAAAGATAAAGGAGGAAATATCTGGCTGCAAAAATTGTAGCCCCGCGTCAATCTTCATTAACATACACACGCTTCACTCTCTGGGAGATACCAGTCATTATTTCATAAGGAATAGTCCCCGCCCATTCTGCCAACTGGTTCACCAATAACCCCGGCCCAAATACAATCACTTCATCACCCTCTTTCGCCTGCGGAATATCTGTCAGATCCACCATACACATGTCCATACAAACTACCCCCAGCACCTTTGCAGCTTTTCCATGTATTAGCACATGCGCCTTTCCGTTCCCCAGGGCACGCTGGTATCCATCCGCATAACCAATGCAAATAACTCCCATGCGCGTATTTTCTACCGCCATTGCCTTTCTCCCATACCCTATAGTATCACCGGCAGGTACTGTTTTAATTTGTGCTATGGTAGTTTTAAGCGTACTTATCTGTTTTAGTTTCTTTTGCAAAATTCCGCTACCCTCAATACCATACAAACCAAGGCCTAGCCTCACCATATCATAATGCAATTCCGGGTGCCTGGCAATACCGGCCGAATTACATAAATGAAGTAAAGGTTTTTCAGGCAGGAATGCCACAAGTTTACTGCTCATCTCATCAAAAACAGCGGCCTGTTGCATGGTAAACGCATCCATCTCCGCATCTTCACTTGCTGCAAGGTGGCTGAATATACTCGCCACCTTCAAACAATTACTCGATCCAAGCTGGTAAGACAATTCATCCATTTCATCCTGCATGAAACCCAAACGATGCATGCCGGTGTCCAACTTAATATGAACCGGGTATTGCTTCACTTCCAGTGTCTCAGCAATATGAATAAACGATTCCAGCGATTGGAAATTAAACAATTCAGGCTCCAGTTTCCATGCTATCATCCTGTCAAAAGAAATAGCATCGGGACTCATTACCATAATAGGCAATGTAATACCCGCTTTCCTTAATGCCACGCCTTCATCCGTATAAGCAACAGATAAATAATCTACACCCGCATACTGCAGCAAATGTGCTATCTCAAAACTGCCGCTGCCATATGCAAAAGCCTTCACCATAGCCATGGTCTTCACACCGGGAACAACATGAGAACGAAACACATTCAGGTTATGGGTAAGCGCAGATAAATTAATAGACAATATTGTTTGATGGATTTTTTGCTCAAGCAACATATCTACTTTTTCAAAAGCAAAGACCCTGGCACCTTTCAGCAAAATCGCTTCCTTATCAAACGTAAGCAAATGAAACTTTTTAAGAAGCTCATCTGTCGACTTAAAAAAAACACTCCGCAGTTTCTTATTCTTCCTGAAAAAAGACCTGTATTTATACAAAGAAGGACCTACACCAATAAATCTTTGCACATTCTTCCGCTGCACAATAGCCGCCACCTCCTCATACAACTCTGTATCAGCTTTTCCTATTTGCAACATATCCGACAAGATCACAGTATGCTGCAAATGTTGTCTTTGTTGTTCCAGGTAGTCAAGAGCTATATGTAAAGACGTGAGGTCTGAATTATAAGAATCATTTATTACCGTACAATCATTAATACCATGCTTCAATTCCAATCGCATAGAAACCGGCTGCAAGCCCAACATTCTTTGCCGGATCACACCATCATCTATATTCAATAACAGCATCACACACCAGCAATGAATTGCATTCTCTACCGAAGCAGGATCATTAAAAGGGATAGTAATGCTTATTTCCTGTTTCCTGTATACCGCTTGAATTATTGTTTTCCCCTGTTCCCTGCTCAGTCCCTTTACACTCAGGTCTGCATCGTGTTTATGAGACCATGTAAACAACTCCAATTCTGGGCTTTGCTTATTTGCACTGTTTACATGGTGTGCATACTGTGCAATACACTCATTCATTTCAGGATAATCCCTGCAATAAATAAGTTGTTTCGCATGGCGGAATAAAATGAGTTTCTCATTTATCTTCTGGCGCATATTTAAGAAGCCTTCGCTATGGGCCTCCCCAATATTGGTAAAAACGCCTATCCGCGGCTGTATCATACGCTCCAGCTGCTCCATTTCGCCCGGTTGCGATATTCCCGCCTCAAAAATAGCCAGTTCATGTTCCGGCTTCAGTAACCACACAGATAATGGCACACCTATTTGAGAATTATAACTTTTGGGGCTTCGCACAGTATTAAAAGTTCCGCTCAGCAACTGGTAAAGCCATTCTTTAACAACGGTTTTCCCGTTACTTCCGGTCAGCCCTATCACCGGTATAGTATATAGCTTCCGGTACACCGTAATGATCTGCTGCAATGCAGTCAGCGTATCCTTTACAAGTACAAAATTTGCAGAAGGGAATTTATTTACATCAACAGCCTGCGAAACAAGAAAATTACGAACGCCTTTTTCATACGCATCATCTATAAATTGATGTCCGTCTCGCAAATGGGTTTTTAATGCAATAAATAAAGTGAAATCCGGTCTGTCTGTCTTGCGGCTGTCAATACTCAGGTCTTTAATAATGGCATCATTAAAAAAATGCAGCCAACTGCTCTGGCACCATCCCTGTATCAGTTTGATACTAATATTTTTTTCAATGTTGCTCATTACACCTCATCTTCAGCAAGCTTATTTTTTTACGCTTTCAGGCAATATTTTAAGCGGTTCCACTTCATCAGCCTGGTAAAACTCATATGCACTTCTGAAAATCTTATTAAAGACACTACGTTGTATCATGATCGTATCCCGGTAATTATTCATTACAGCATAAAAACGGTCGGCATCATATTTATTATCCGGCACATCAGGCGATGGTGCAGTAATGTTTTTACTTCTTCGGTTCAATGGCATCCAGTATATATCCAGGTGTTGAAACTGGCCCTGCTTCCCGCTAAGCTCTATGCTGCAGTACTTTGGCATAGCCTTTAAAGTACTATCCATATCCTTGAACCCGCTCAGATATCCTTCACAATTCACATTTTCAAAAAATTTCAGGTAAACACTGGCACGGCGCTGGTTAAGAGACCCCATATGCATTATATCGTGGTTAGCTTCCACACTAGGTTTGTCCTGCCCCGCTTTTAATACAAATGAGTTAAGCGGATGCTCAGGATACTGAACCGAAATACCTTTTATTTGTGCCGGGCTGAGATCAAAAATGGTCCTATCCCTCCAGTCTCCCTCACTGAAAGTATAAAAGGGAGCCAGGTAACCTTTAAAACCCGGCATGTTCACAACATAAGGTCTTTTGGCTCCTTCCAGCAGCATATAGGTACCTCCGAAATCTTTTGTTTCCCCGCCTATATAAAACACTCTCATTTTCTCTCCCTTCCTGTCATCCAGTTCCACTTTTATAGCCGTACCCGCCATGCTGGAAACAACCGTATTATGCATGCTATGTGGCACAGGGTATAATGGCGTCTGCTCGCACAGCACCCTTAGCAAGCCCCTTAAGGGCGCTTTCAATACTTTATATTTTTTATTCACGATCCATCCACTGTCAGTACGTTCCACCAACACAGATTTCCCTGCAGCGCTTACAATAAATATCTTTCCGATAGATGCTGTATCCTTTACCGTAAAGCCCGCTTCTTCAACCGGGAAACCACCTTCACGCTTTGCAAATAAAAAATAATAAACGCCATAACCCAGCACAGCCAAAAGCAAAATATATAGTATCGTTTTGCGCATATTTATCCTTTTACCTCATAACGTCTTTTTCTGAAGAAAATATAGGCGGACGCAAATATCAGGACCAGGATAATAGGTACACCCACATTAATAATTTGCCATTCCGTCTTTTCTTTCTTTGCCCTTCCTGCATCCAGCAAGCGCAGTTTCAACTCTTTTGATCTGGCTTCAAGCAAACCCGAATGGTCAGTCAGGTACTCAAGGCAATTAAGAAGAAATATCTTATTGGCAAACATATCTTTCGTATAGTGCCAGTAACCTAAAGGCATAGGGCCGGAAGAAGCAGTGTAATCATTCAGCATCACATCTCCGTCAGATACAACGATCATACTGTTATCATCTTTACAGCCCTGCACAAACGGACGATTGATGAGCGAATCCCTCAGCATCCTCAATGTTCCGGGGCTTAAGCGGTTCTGAAAAGCAGATTTAAACTTCCCCTCCAGCAATACAGCCACAGGCTTGTAAGGCTTATTGAACATTTCCGGTTGAGGAACATACTTCATCATCGTCAGGCTCACACGCGCAGGCGATGGTGTCACCCTGCTGTATTTAGACGACTCAAGTAAAATCGTTTTTTTAATACTTCCTTCCGCAACAGTATCAATACTATTGGCAAACTGGCACATCACGGCATTCATGTTATTAACAATAGGATGTTTGGATGTAGGCGTTATCACCGGGAAATAGATCCAGTTACTAAGGCCTCCGCTCACCTGCCCCGAAGCATCCACCGGCGATGGCAATTGGTTGCAAACCATGTCCTCTATAAGATCCGTATTCACACGGACACCATAGCTAAACAAAATATCGTCCAGGTTCAGCCCCTTATCCATCGCAATAAATTGTTCCGAAGTCCTGAAACTATCCAGGTTGGCATTTACCATGTCCAGCATCCACAACACATGCCCGCCTCTCATCACATACTGGTCTATCTTAAACTTGGCCTTATCATCAAACGCAGTAGCAGGTTTATCAATAATTACCGCATCGTAGGCAGATGATAAATATATCAGCGGGTTAAGGTCCACCGTATCAAGATGGTAAAAATGATCTATTGTAGTTAATGCATCCAGCGTATTAATACCTAAAGGCTCCCCGTTCCCCGTCAGGTAAGCAATTCTCGGTCTGTCTGCAACCAGTGCATTATGTATAGCAGTAGCAAACTTATACTCAAGCGTAGTCTCAGAGTAGTTTAGCAGTTCCAGTGGAGACATACCCGGAGCGTTTTCTATCAGTCTCACCGGTATCTCTTTCCCGTTATACTGTACCAGTGCATAAGGCACAATAATTTTTTCAGAATAGTTATCATCCCCCTGCGCCTTCAGGTTAATGGGGAAAATGTTTTTTTCCATCAGCTGCTTGTAAACAGCCTCTTTATCTTTCCCGGTTTTCCCCTCCACCGGATCTACAAACTTAAAAACGATATGGCTCCCCGCATACCCCCTGAACGATTGCAGGCGCTCACCCGCAGCATCCTTCAGATGCTGAAAACCCGCAGGCAGTTTCCCCGTAAGATAAATGTCCACCACCGCCACATCTTTCATGTTCTCCAGCAATTTCTTGGTAGACTTTGATAAAGTAAAACGCTTTTCATGCGTCAGATCTGCCCCGTAATGAAATCGGGAGGCAAGCATATTCACGCATATCAATATGGCAAGCAATATCACCAGGCGCAGTGCTGCCTGCCTTTGCTGTTTTTTTCTTTTGTTAGGAGTATTCATTGTCATATTCCGCTATCAGTCCTGCTTTGCTGTATCCCAGCTGCGGCTGTTTATAGACAGGCGTGTCAGAGATATAAATAGTATAATAATTGATAAAAAGTAGATCACATCTCGTGTATCTATTACCCCCCTGCTGATGGAATTGTAATGAAACGACATTCCTATCATACTCAGGTAATAGTCCAGTCCCTCAGTAAAAGCGGGCAACTTGCTCACAGCCTCAAAACCACTGTATAAAAGAATACAGGCCAATACCGATATCAGGAATCCCACTATCTGGTTACCACTCAGAGACGAACAAAAAATACCCACAGATGCAAAAGACGCAGCCAGGCATAATAGCCCCATATAAGACCCTATAATACCGCCCGAATCTAAATTACCCTGCACCATCGAAAGATTATTGATAGTATAGACGTAAATAAGCGTAGGCAGCAACGCAAAAATCACCAAAGCCAGCGAAGCAAGATATTTCCCTATTATAATATCCATGTCAGTCAGCGGCTTCGTGCTCAGCCATTCAATAGTCCCCGTCCTGAATTCATCAGAAAAAGAACGCATTGTAATGGCCGGGATCAGGAAAAGCAATACCCAGGGGGCGAGGTTAAAGAATTGGTCAAGAGTAGCATAACCGCTATCCATAATACCATCCGGCAATACCCACAAAAAAAGCCCGCATGCCACCAAAAAAACAATTACAGCCACATAGCCCACCACCGAACTGAAGAATGAGCTGATCTCTTTAACAAAAATACTTCGCATGCGCAGCCTTTACTTTTTTTTGAAGATGGCAAAGATAATAAAACGGGGGTGCTTTATATATTTTCATTAATGTTAAAGCTTTTATTAAAAAAGCGCTTAATATAAG
>CAIYVS010000512.1 GCA_903929655.1 uncultured Bacteroidota bacterium
AGAGCGGGTAAGATAGCCATGATGATAAGCTCCAGGATAAAACCTGAGGGGGTATGGACGTTTAAGAAGGGCACTTCTGCATTTTCTATTTTAGACTGCATCTCGTTGGCTTTGGCACCGAGATTGATGAGGTGCGAGAGCGACAGTAGCTCCATAAAAACGGGGATGGCACCTATGGCCAGCAATGCGACGAGCAGGAGGTGTATTTTTTTTGCCGGGGGCTTTAGTCCTAAATAGCTGGTGGGCCTGGGATGGGTGAGGTAGGCGAAGAGTAATGAGGGTATTAAAAAGGTGCTGATATGGGAGAAGCCCTGAAGCAGGAGGGCCGCCGTGACGATGGGCCCGGAACTGTCTTTATGAAGGTTGATAAGGTTGTCGACAGTGAAGCCGCTGAGTTTTGGAAAGAGCAGGGTGCTGAGGACGATGACAAAATTGCCCAGGATCATGAGCATCATGAGGAGGAGGACAAGTTGCATCCACCAGGGGTAATAGCGCAAATATTTGTTAAACATTCCGGTTATCTGAAAAAAATGAATTGCAAATGTAGGTTAATAGCTCAATGCCTCAATAGCTCTTTCCGAATATTGGGGACTCAATGAAGGGAAATTAAATATGCCGTCCCATACAAGACGGGTAATGCTCTTTTGGTATTTTTCTACCAATATAGCGTCCCTGCCAGGTGACAGCGAAGGGAGGATGAAAGGCTTTAATAAATTGGCTTGGTTTTTGATTTATGAATTTCTTGAAAATGGCTGGTCAAAACATATGAGAAATATTGTATGCAGATATGCAAAAATTCTGCATGTAGACAAAAGATTTTGTGTCTCTAGGGGGTGTTCTCATTATCATGGAGCCAAATATCAGCTAAATTTGATATTTTTGTAAATTATTTCAATGTAAGTGCATGGGAGAAATAGTAGCCGGCCCGCTTTTAAAGCAAATAGACAGTCCCGATGACCTGAAGAAACTGGATAAAGCCCAGTTGCAGGAGGTATGTAATGAGTTAAGACATTTTATTATTGATTGTGTAAGTGTGCATGGTGGCCATTTTGGCGCCAGCCTCGGTGTGGTGGAGCTGACGGTTGCACTGCACTATGCCCTGAATACTCCTTATGACCAATTGGTGTGGGACGTGGGCCACCAGGCCTACGGGCATAAAATACTGACGGGGCGCAGGGATGTTTTTTATACTAATCGTAAATATGGCGGCATAAGCGGTTTCCCCAAGCGCAGTGAAAGTAAATATGATTCTTTTGGTGTGGGCCACTCGTCCACTTCTATTTCTGCGGCTTTGGGTATGGCTATTGCATCGCAGTATAAGGGTGAAAACCTGAGGCAGCATGTGGCTGTGATTGGTGACGGGGCTATGACTGCGGGCCTGCCTTTCGAGGCTTTGAACCATGCGGGGGTGAGCAATGCCAATATCCTGATCATTCTGAACGATAACAACATGTCTATTGACCCCAATGTGGGGGCGCTGAAAGAATACCTGACGGATATTACAACTTCGCATTCTTACAACAAGTTCCGTGATGATATCTGGAAATTGCTGGGCAAGTTGCCTACCAAAGATTTTCAGCGGCTGGCTTCGAAAATTGAGGCGGGCTTAAAAGGGGTGATCTCTAAAACGAGTAATCTTTTCGAGGCTTTGGGTCTGCGTTATTTTGGCCCCATAGACGGTCATAATGTTACCAAACTGGTGGAGACCCTGAAGCATTTGAAGGATATACCGGGGCCTAAATTATTGCATATAAAAACGGTGAAGGGAAAGGGTTATGATCTTGCGGAGCAGGACCAGACTTTGTGGCATTCGCCGGGTACCTTTGATAAGATAACGGGGAAGATCGATAAGAAAGTTATTACTGTGCCTGAGCCTCCTAAATACCAGGATGTTTTCGGGCATACTATTATAGAACTGGCGGAGCAGAATTCGCTTATCATGGGTATTACGCCTGCCATGCCATCGGGATCTTCTTTGAAATTTATGATGGACAAGATGCCGGACAGGGCATTTGATGTGGGCATTGCAGAGCAGCATGCTGTGACTTTAAGTGCGGGGCTTGCCACACAGGGCATGAAGGTGTTCTGCAATATTTACAGTTCTTTTATGCAGCGTGCTTATGATATGGTGATACATGATGTGGCCATACAAAAGCTGCCGGTTATTTTTTGCCTGGACAGGGCCGGGCTGGTGGGCGATGACGGGCCTACGCATCATGGGGCATACGATATTGCTTTTATGCGCTGCATACCTAATATGGTGGTAAGTGCCCCTATGAATGAGGCTGAACTGCGCAACCTGATGTACACTGCTCAATTGCCGGAAACGAATGTGCCTTTTGTAATACGCTACCCACGCGGACAGGGTGTGATGCCGGAGTGGAGAACGCCGATGAGGAAAATAGAGATAGGCACAGGGCGCAAGATAACAGATGGGGAGGAGATAGCTATACTGACGATAGGCCATCCCGGAAATTTTGCGGTGTCTGCATGTAAGGAACTTGCAACAGAGGACCTGCACCCGGCGCATTATGATATGCGTTTTGTAAAGCCACTGGACGAAGCGATGCTGCATGAAATAGCACAGAACTATGGCAAAATATTAACCGTGGAAGACGGAACTGTAGTAGGTGGTTTCGGGTCTGCGATACTGGAGTTTATGGCCTTGCATGGCTATACGCCGGAGGTGAAAATGCTGGGTATTCCTGACCGCATAGTGGAGCATGGCAAGCCCGAAGAACTGCACCGCGAGTGTGGTTATGATGCCAAGGGGATAGCAAATGCTGTGAGGCAGATGCTGGGTGTGAAGGAGCAAGTGGGGAGTTTGGTGTAGGGGTATTTGCAGAATGGAATTATATTTGTAATAAGAAACAGATGAACTATGCCGGAAGTTATTATTAAATATAAAAGTGCGAAAGTGCTGCAGGTGTTGAAGGATATTGCCAAATATTTTGATTTTGTAGTTGAAAAACCTGCAACGAAAAAAGAACTTAACAATAGGGAACACGATGCTTCCTTGCCTATAACCTTTTCTGAAAATCCTGATATTACTGCTCTTGCGGGGATATGGAAAGGAAGGGATATTTCATTGACTGATCTTCGGAAAAAAGCATGGGGAGACAGGTTATGAGTTTAGTTATATGCGATACAAATATTTTCATTTCCTTATTCAAAGAATTCCCTGAAACTATTGCTGAATTAAAAGCTATTGGTGACAAGAATGTGCTTATTCCCTCTATTTCTGTAATGGAATTATATCGGGGCATGGAAAATAAAAAGGAATTGAAAGCCATGGAAACCCGGATAAAACAGTATAATCTAATTCATTTTAATGATAGGGTATCTGAAAAGGCAATCGAATTGGTACAAGTCTACAAGTTATCCCACAATTTACAAATACCAGATGCTATTATTGGTGCTATGAGTGTTATTTATAAGCTACAGGGGGTCTGGTGATCTCTGTGGCTGCGCTACGGAGCTACTGCGGGGGCTCTGGTGCTGCGCTTCTGGTGATCTGGTGCGGGGATACTACGGATCACTGATGCTGCGCTGCTGGGCTCCTGCGGGTGGCCTGGGACTGCGCTGCTGGGTCACTGGTGATGCGCTGC
>CAIYVS010000513.1 GCA_903929655.1 uncultured Bacteroidota bacterium
CTCTCAACAGCGAAATCAACAGCACTATAGTAAAATCCATTTGTGGACGTGATTTTTACAACAATAAATTTAAGTGTATATTCAATGTCTAAATGGTATAATTCCTTTTTCTTTTCAATAATGCCGGGCAGGTCCGTATCAATATAGTGGATATCCCCTTGTTTAACAGCCTCTAAACCCCTGAAAGAAAAACCAGAGGACAGCTCAAGTATATTTTTAACATGCAAACCCAAGAGTAATTGATCAATGCTATGATACCTGCTTTCAAAATGTGCAAGCCTTAACCAAAATGATGGATCTGCATTCTCATAATCAAGGACATATTTATCAGGAAGACTGATTAACGCTGCTGTTGCCCTTGCAAAAGGAATATTAGTATGCCCTTTCATCAGCAACAACACCCTGGCCGAAGGGCTGATGCTTTCATAAGTATTATGTGTATTCTCGCTGATTGTTTCCATATTATTGTTCGCTCCTTGTTTTATAATCTCGCTGAAAACGCAAAACTACAAAGCTTTAAGCTGACAATAATATTAATAATAAGCAATACTGCAAACAACCTCTTGTATGATCATTTATGAGCAATAAAAATAGGTAACCTGTGAGCTTTTATTGCCTCGGTAATAAAACTTTTCCTGAATATCTCCGAGAGCCCTGTACGCCCATAAGAACCGGCAATAAGCATCGCTTGCTTTTTGCTCTTTAACCATGCACTGAAGTAATCATCCGGCTCAACGTCCAGTTTAAAAATGGTCAGTTTGCTATAATGCCTTGTCAATAGTTCTTCAATATATGCTTCCTCGGGAATATGGTCTGTATCATCATTTGCATATACCAGCAATGCATCATTTTTACAAAGTTGTGGAAATAAATAAGAGAACATTTTGATAGCTATGATGGACGATTCACTGCCATCATAAGCCAAAATAAGATCACTGGGAAATTCAAATTCTTCAGGCACCAGCAACACAGGACATTCAGCCGTATGCAATACCTCTTTCAGGTAATAATTAGGGGATTTATTATCAACATTTTTATAAAACGACTGGCTGCCTATGATAAGCATGTCTGCATACCTGGTTTCCTTTCTCAAGGTCAGCAGGGAATATCCGCCCACATCTTCGTGCAACCTGTATTCGATATGATTTTTCTCGCAAAGTTCTTTAAATCTATCCTCACTACGGGCGATCAGTTTATCATCAATAGTGGCCATTTCCAACACAAAATCGCTTTGCATCCCTACCGGGTAACCCAGGAAAATGGAATAATCCATGGAGCTAAGAAAAACAGCCGTCAGCAAACATGGTTGTATCTCATTTAGTTGGCTTGCAAACTTAAAAGCGCCTTCAGAAAAATTGGCCGCATCGAAAGCAATTAATATCTTGTTCATACTTATTTTTTTTGCTTAAAACACAAAGCTAAACTATGCAAAGCTAATGTCATGCTAAGTTTGGGTATATGACATTAATCAGTTATCCCATAAATAATAAAGATTACTTGCCCAAAATATTAATTTTACCGTATATGTTGAACAAATAAAGTAATGACCAAAGTATTTGGCTCCAAACAAGAACCCAAACACTTTGGTCATTACAAACAATGAGTAGAAAATAAATGTCTAAGAAAGAAACTTAAAATCCTTGTTTTGCTACTCCGTCCTTAATAGCTTGTAAAGCTTTTGCTTCGTTCATAATGGCGGCCATTTTGTTTCCTTTGCCATCATTCCCGCTTGCCATATACCCGCCCCTTGCAGTTTTGGTTATTACTGCATCATGCATAGGAACATTTTTTTCTTTTGTTTTAAGGCAATAAGCTTTGATCATTTTTGAAGTATCCATGTTCTTAGTTTTTTAAATTATTTATAATGTTTTACAAGAGGCTAATCAACAAAATGAAGCCGTATCATACAGCCAAACTACATATTTTTTCAGAAAATATGCCTATTTCCTGTCGTTTCTGCAAAATTAGCCGCTTTTTGGGGATCATCACGGCACCTTAATCCCCCGTTGGAGTAATCCCACTGGTCTCCACCATCAGCATTACGGTCTTTTTAGGAGCCCTGGGCCTGTGCATTACACCTTTTGTAATGGTTACACCCTGGTTGGGGTTCAATTCTATGGTCCGGTCTTCAAGATCGATCAATAATTGCCCCTGCAACACAAAGAAAAATTCATCATCATCGTCATGTTTATGCCAATGAAACTCACCCTCCACTATGCCTATTCTTATCACACTGTCATTTACCTGTGTTAAAGTCTGGTTCCACCATTGCTCCTTGCAGGCCTCCACAATCGAGGGAATATCTATCAATTCCAGGTGTTGGTATTTAACATCCAGGTTAATATTGTAATCTATTTTGTTATCCATGATATATAAGTGACGTCTTGGAAAATATCATTTTCTGTATTTATACTTAGGATTCCGGCGTGTATGATAAACAGCCGATATATAGATGAGACCCTTTTGCTTATAAACCTTATAAACTACTGAATACGGAAAAACATTTGCTACAGCTTCCCTATACGACCCTTTACATATGCTATATATTTCCGGATTAGTTAACAATTGGTTTAATATCCGCTCTATCTCATCTTCAAAACGTTCACCCAGACCACTTTTCTCACTTTCATACCAGGCAAATCCATAACTATATTCTTCTTCAGCTTTTTTGTGAAAAACAATACGGTAGCTCATTTAGGCTTTTTTGCTTTTACTGACCGTCTTGCTTTTAACTTAACTTCTTCCCATGACAGGCCCTTATCTTTCCCGCTTTCCAATTCTTCAACACGCCTGTCCATCTCTTTTACAAATGATTCATCGTCCCACCAGTTTTCCTCTTCATTCGCAAATGTTTTTACGACACTTAAAACCACTTTTTTCTGTTTGGTATTCAAATGATCCAGGTAATAATTGATCTCTTTATCTAAGGATTTTACTACACCCATAAATTCATATTTATCATTACAAATTTACAAATTTTATTACTCAACAAAAAAATACATCTTAGGATACAGGTGTAATTTTGGGCCGCTTCTTTCCCGCTATCATAAAATAAATAACAGCATGAAGGGTGGCAAAAGTCATAGAGAACAGGTATATAGAAGTATCATCCGTCTCAGGATTATTATGATGCAGCAATGCCACGATGACGAGTATAACAACCATCGCAATACCTGTAAAAGCCACTGTTTTATAGCTTTTGGCATTAAACTTCCTCTTGTTCAAATGACTGTTGCGCATGCCATAATACACATAAAGATCAAAGCCTATCATCATCCATACTATCAGTCGGATCCATGTATCCAAAGGCAAAAACACCATCATGAACAAGCAAGTTGCAACACCCAATATAGGCACTAACGGCACCAGCGGAGTTCTGAAAGCACGGGGAGCATCCGGCATTTTTTTACGCATGATCATCACACCAAAACAAACCAGGATAAACGCAAAGAGTGTTCCTATGCTCGTCATCTCGCCAACTATCCTTGCCGGCACAAATGCAGCAAAAATGCTTACAAAAAGCATAAACAGGAAATTATTTTTTGCCGGCGTGCGGAATTTAGGGTGCAGTTTTGAAAAAACAGGCGGCAACAAACCGTCGTGGCTCATAGCATAAAAAACCCTTGATTGTCCCATCAACATAACAAGAATAACAGAAGAATAACCGCCAAGAATAGCCAGAATAATAGCTTTATTCAGCCAGGGATAATCAGGATGTATCACCCCGTCTGTACCCATTTTGCCCATATGATCTATAGCCACTGCAACAGGAGCTATACCGTCCTTACCTGCAAAATCCTTATAATTGGCTACACCTGTCATAACATACGCAAACAGGATATAGAGAACGGTACATATAGCCAGGGACAATAAGATACCAATAGGCATGTCCCGCTTCGGGTTCTTGGTTTCCTGCGCCGCAGTCGACACAGCATCGAAACCAATATACGCAAAGAAAACAATAGCAGCCGCACGAACGATACCACTGAAACCAAACACCCCAAAAGTACCTGTATTTGCAGGTACATAAGGATGGTAATTGGCCGGATGTATATATTGCCATCCCAGAACAATAAATATCAATACAACGGTCACTTTTAAAGCAACGATGATACCATTTACAAAAGCAGATTCCCGCGTGCCCCGCATTAACAGCAGGGACATTAGTATAACTATAAACACCGCAGGGATATTGATGATGCCCCCATCAAATGGCGAAAGCGTAAATTCAGGCCCTAAATTGATATGAAAATATTGAAGAAATTTTACAAAGTACCTGCTCCAGCTTATGGAAACCGTAGCAGCCCCTACCGCATATTCCAGTACAAGGTCCCAACCTATGATCCATGCCAGGAATTCGCCCATGGTAGCATAAGAATAGGTATAGGCACTCCCGGCAACAGGTATCATAGATGCAAACTCTGCATAGCAAAGCCCCGCAAAAGCACACCCTAAAGCAGCAACAATAAAAGAAATCGTTATAGCAGGCCCGGCATTATTTGCAGCTGCACCCCCTGTAATAGAAAACAATCCCGCGCCTATAATAGCCCCTATGCCTAAAGCAACAAGGCTGGTAGCAGTTAATGACTTTTTAAGGCCTTTTTCTGATTCCGCGGCTTCGGCATATAGATGGCTTAATGGTTTCCTTACGAATAAACCCATAGTTAATTGAAAATTTGAAAATTAAATCTACAATATACAATCCATAATTTTAACAATCTTTAGCTGCTCATCATAAAATTCATATAAACCACGGTTTTGAATCCGATTTTTTTCATGTAGGTTTGGAATATAATGTGCAGGAAACAGCTGAGCCTTGCAAGGCAGATCATTAGTCTATATTGTACGCTGCAAATCCCCCGCCCTTTCAGGGCACTTTACCTGGTTTTATTTTTAGCCGCACAAAGTGCCATAGCCCAGCCCGCCTTGCCGGATATAGCAGGCATTTCTGCAAATGGCATCAATACACTTAGCTGGACCAACCATACCGACGGTGTAAAAAGCATTCATGTTTTAAGATCATCAGACAGTGTGCTGAATTTCGCAGTGATCGGAAGCGTAAAAAATTTGAACAAAGGAGTTCAGACATATACAGACCAGCATCCAATGGCCGGAAATAATTGGTACAGGGTAGATGTTATTTTCAATCCTAAAGTTACATGGAGCAGCAATACCATCAGATTATATACCAATAGCAGCCAGTTGCATCTCTCACAAAAAAACAATAAACCCGAAAGTATCACTACAAGAACCGATTCTGCCAACAAAAAACAAAAAATTGTCATTATACTCCCTGCAGATACCGTTTTAACCGATGCTGCTACCTATTTTAAGTCAAAATACATTCATACGGATCCTCAGACCGGGCATGTAAGCATCTGGCTACCGGATGTGAAAAAATATCATTACATGATACGATTCTATGACAATAGAGACAGAATGATAGTTGAGGTGCCCAAGCTACAATCGTCACCTGTATTGCTGGACATGCGAAATTTTCAGAAAAAAGGGATATACCATTTTATTATAAAAAAAGACAAGAAAACATTTGACGAGGGCTATGTCGTAATCAATTAGTGTTCTGCAAACTCACTGATCTATTTCATGCTCTTTCAGCATTCGCTCCCATTCCGGACCAAGCCTTAAAGAATTGCCAACATATAATTTGATCATGCTGATCATTTTTTCGGCATCCCATGAATATACGCCACGTGCAAAATGCACTTCTTTGCCATCGCAATAAAAACACAGGTTGCCATTATGATGCAGGCTTTGTATCAGATGTTCCTGTGTTTCGAAACCAAAATAATCAAAACTGTTGCCTTTAAGGGGATGGTCTGTCTTTGCCTGCTTCCCCAGGTAGTGCAATGGCCCCATACTTTGCCAGGAATAAGAATTTAACTGCTTTAAAAATGGCGTATTCCGGATAATAGAAATGCCCTGGTTGGAAACCTGCACTTTTTCTGTAAATAACATTCGGGATAAAAACCGATAGGCTGCAAGGAGATATATCACAGTCGATGCAAGCCCTGTAACAACATGCAGTTTATTAGCAGAAACCGGAAAGGATTGAAATAAGAAAACAGTCGCTATACCAGATGTAAATAAAAACTCTGCCAAAAATAAAAAACGAAGCCTTGGCTCAATACGATTACCAAGATTGATAAGTAAAAAATCTTCTCCCCAATGATATGTTATTTCTCTCCTGATCAAGTTTATAAATACGTTTTACCTAATAAAATTACGCAGATTCTTTTACAAATTCCGTTATAATTTCTGCATTAAATACATTTGCAAACTCTTTTATCAGGATTTCCTTTACCTCCTGCTCATCCACTTTTCCCCCAAGTTCTTTTTGCAGGGAGGTAACAGATTTATCCGTAATGCCGCAGGGAATGATATAATCAAAATAACGCAGATCAGTATTAATGTTAAAAGCA
>CAIYVS010000514.1 GCA_903929655.1 uncultured Bacteroidota bacterium
AGTTTCAAGGACTGCACATGATAGTTCCACTGAAGAACAACCAACGCAAAAATGCCGATTATCTTGGTTTCCCTGCAGGCACATGTTGGATTTGTTATGGAAAAAGAGTAAGTGTGAATGAGAAGGAATATAATCATTTTGGATGAGGGGTGAGATGCGATTTTAAGAAATAAAACCCATATTGATGGAGGGAGAATCGTACCGTCGCTGAAATCCCAGATAATAGTAGGGATATTGCTGACACTGGCAGTAAAATTTACCAGCAGGGGTTTGCAGCCTATGAGGGGCGCATATGTAAAGGACCCCGCATATCCATACATGTTCACATGGGCTGTAGCGGTATCCTTGCAGCCATGCGAATTGATGGCTACCAAGTTGATCGTATAATAATTGGGAACGCTGTACGCATTGGATGGATTGGTAGCGGGAGATGTATTGCCATTGCCGAAATCCCAGGCATAAGTTGTTGCCCCTGTGGACAAATTAGTGAACTGCACGTTGAAGGGAACACAAATACCGGTTGTATCGCTAAGCGTAAATGCTGCATATGGTTTGGTTACCTGCAAGATATGGATTGCAGTGTCTGTACAGCCAACCGAATCGTACACAACAAGACTAACCGTAAAGACACCCGTATCCGCGTAAATATGATTGGGCGAACCCCCAGATGAGGTATCACCATCACCAAAGGACCAATGATAATGAATGCCCACACCTGTACTTGTATTGGTAAATGAGACATTATCTCCGGGGCAGGGGAATGAATTACCGACAGTAAAATGCGCTGCCGGGTGATAAACGTGTATGTATGCAGGTATCAGCAAAGTATCTTTACAACCTATGTTATCGGTCGTTATTTCCAGTACGTCATAAACACCATTAAGCTGGTAGGTATGCAAGGTATCACTCCCGGTAGCCAGGCCTGAACTCCCGTCTCCGAAAACCCATGAATGACTTACAAAATAGGTGCCGGCCAGGTCTGTGCTGGTGTCTCTAAGGTCGACCAATAAAGGCCTGCAGCCAAAGGCAGGCAGCGCATAAAAACTATCAACCGGTTTTGCCACAGCAAGGGTTTTCACTACACTATCAAAGCAACCGTGAAGGTCAGTTATCTTAAGTTTTATATAGTGATAGGCCACTGTGTGAAAGGTGTCAAGAAGATGCAGGGAATCCGTCCAGCTTTGCATATGAACCATATCTACGTACCAGTCGTATTGGAAGGGCTGCGAACCACCTGAAACTTGAGAAATAAAATTGTCTGTGTCATCCCTGCATATTGCAGAGTCATACAAAATATCAGGCGTTAGTTTGAATAGCAAAAATCCAAAGGTAAAAAAGGTATCCGTGCAGTGCGAGGCGTTATTATATGCAACCAGGTACATCGACACATTTCCCAAAGACGGATAAATATGTGTTACAGAATCTGCTGTGGACGTATATCCATCACTGAAAAACCACCTGATGGAATCAGCGCCAATTGACGCGTTAATAAATTTCACTTTGGTAGGCGTATCGCAATAATAAATAGGTTTCCCAAACTTAATAGCAGCCTTTGGAGAATCTACCGTTACAGCAATCGTGGCGCTGGTATCCGGGCAGCCGTTGTTCAGCGCTATTACATAAGGGTGCATTATACCCGGCGCCGGATAAAACCCCCAAACAACAGTATCATTAGTGTTGATAGTAGTATTTGTCAGATCGTACAGATGCCATATATAAGTCAGGGGGGAATCGCCATGTGCATGAACCTTAAAAGTGTCTGCCTGGTTAAAGCAAATATGCCTGGGTATTACATCAATAGAATCTATTACCGGCTTCACACCGGTAGATACCAAAAAACTATCCGTATAAGTGCAGCCATTAGAAGTTACAAATGTGCAATACCCGTGGAAATATCCAACTGATGAATAGATGTGGGTAGGAGCCGCCTGTGTTGATACGGGTGAACCATCTCCAAAATGCCAGGAATAAGACACCAAAGGATATGGATACAGAGTAGGTGGTGCTGTGGGGGCAGGAGTGGTAGTATATGCAACTTGTCCCATTTGGAGCGTCAAAGGAGAGCATCCACAGGCGCAACCCGGGACGGTTCCAATGGCTGGAAGAATACTATAAACAGATACCGTGCTATATAAGGTATCAGAACATCCGTTAGTATCCGTAACATTTAATTTTACTATAAATGCGTAATGATCGTATGTATATGTATTTATGGGATTGGGACCTGTGCCGGTATTGCCATCTCCAAACTGCCATGTATATGTAGCACCAGCAGGCCCCGTTGCATTGAACTGAACATTAACAGGAGCGGGGCAAGGCTGCAATGAAGTATAGGTGAAACTGGCACTTGGTTTCGGGTGTATTACTATAGTGTGAACTACCGTATCATAACATGTGCCGTCAAAAATAACCAGTTGCACATTGTAAGTTCCGGGACTCGTATATTGGTGTGTGGGATTTTGAAGAATGGATGTACCCCCATCTCCAAAACTCCAGTAGTTCGCAACATTCACCTGGTTACTTGTGTTTGTAAAACTATCATAAACGTATAAACAGGAACTGGACGGACCTGTAAAAGCTGCATGTAAAGTACCTATTGTTACCGCGCCTACCTGCGTAATGCTGTCTTTGCATCCATGCCCGTCTGTAACTATTAATTTAACATCATAAGTACCAGACGAAGCATAACTGTGTGCAGGACTCGTTGAGCCCGAAGTAAAGCCATCGCCAAAAGACCATTGATCATTTAAAGTGCCGAAGCCTGTGCTGTTATTGGTGAAATTAACTTGCGCAGGAGGGTGACAGAAAAAACTATTGCTTAAAGTAAAATTGACATTTGGGGCCTGGTAAACATCAATATATGCGTTCTTTGTGAGTGTATTGGTACATCCATTACTATTAGTCAATGTCAGAGTAACGCTATAATAACCCGAAACTGTATAAGTATGGTTGGGGTTCTGTGTATTTGAGGTAGTACCATCTCCAAAGTTCCAGTTAAAAACAGAGTTACCCGGTGCGTTTGGCGTGGAAGTATTTGTAAACGAAATTTGCGTGCCGGGACAAATTGCGGTATCATTTACCGTAAAATTTACAACAGGAAGCGGGTAAACGGTTATAGTAAGGGACTTTGTGCTTGTAGCACTACCATTTTGTGCGGTAAGCGTAACAGTATAGGTACCCGAATTTGGATAACTGGTAGATGGACTGGTTTGTAAAGAAGTATTTCCATTACCAAATGTCCATGAATAAGAAGTAGCCCCCGTTGAGGTATTTGTAAAATTTACAATCAGGGGCGGACATCCTGATGTAGGACTTGCCGTAAAATTTGCTGATAACTGCGCATTTGCAGTTAACGCAAAAATTGCGAAAATGGACAATAATAATATCTTACCACGTAACAACATGAGTTAAAAGGTAATGAGTATTTTGGGAATTCCAGACAAGCTCAAGATACATCCTAAAATTCTATTTCGCAATTTATCTTATTATAGAAACATCTCCTTTCCAGTTGATGGTTTCTCCTGATTC
>CAIYVS010000515.1 GCA_903929655.1 uncultured Bacteroidota bacterium
ATGACCAGAACGATCAAATGCAACATCAACAACACCTGCTTTAACGGCACGCTCAGCAACCCTAAACGGAATAAAACTTACCAACGATTATGCTAAGGACATCAGCATTTTACTATCCGACAATGGCACAGCCTGGGATACCACAAAAGTGCCGGGCAGTGCCATATTATCCTACACGTCCACTGTTAAGTACATTAAAATATTTACCAGTGCGGGTAATAGTGTTTTTTATAAATTAACTTCAGGTAACTCTTATGAGATTTATTGGAATAAAGATAAAAACAGGTGGGATGTTAAATAAAATAATTGCTTTATTGCTGCTTTTGTTTTTTTCTTTTTTCGGAAAATCTTATTCGCAAAAGCAGTATAAAATAGCTATTGCTAATATTTATAAGGAACTTGATAACCCTCCTCCTGTAGGTGTAATAAATGGTGACCTTGCCAGTGTTACCGGCTATGCTCCCGATGCCAATGTTTTAGAAATATGGCAAAAGATACTATCAAGCCCGCAATTCAAATATTCCAGCTTTCTCAATTCTATTTCACTGCAAAAATCTTCTATTAATAATTTCTGGTCAACCAATACTGAAGGCCAGAATATTATTTTTTACGATGCTGTATTATTTAAACAGTTTGAGGGGCTTTCCATGATCAATACAAGCGATCTCATAGAATTTTCATTACTGCATGAATTAGGGCATTTCATGAACCATGATATAGAAAATCATAAAAAATCAAAAACATCAGAAGTAAATGCAGACCGCTTTGCATGTGGCATATTATGCGATATGAAGTTTAGTAAAAACCAGGTATTAAATGTAATGCAAACTATAGGCAGCCCGGCAACAGATGAACTCTACCCCAATAAAGGGGAAAGGTTGCGCTTTATAGATTCCTTCTTTACCAATAACGGATGTAATAACAACGATATTGTTACAAATACAGTCTCAAACCCCGGCAACAATAAAGAAAAACCACTTTCAGTCTCCCATCCTGCTCTATATTACTACAACCAGGCAATATATGAGTATGATCAAAAAAAATACGATCAGACAATTTTATTTTGTGATACTGCCATTTCTTTGAACCAGGCTTATACCGACGCTTATATTTACAGAGGCATTGCAAACGATAACCTTGGCAAGGAGATAGAAGCGATTGACGATTATACCAAAGCTATTTCATTAAAACCTGATTATGCAATTGCTTATGATGACAGGGGGCTTGCAAAATATAGACTTGGCAAATATGCCGAATCTATTGATGATTATACCAAAGCCATTTCATTAAAACCTGGTTACGCAGATGCTTATTATAACAGGGGGCTTGCAAAATATAGACTTGGCAAATATGCCGAATCTATTGATGATTATACCAAATCCATTGAATTAAAGCCTGATTATACTGATGCTTATTATAACAGGGGGCTTGCAAAAAAACAACTTGGCAAATACGCCGAATCTATTGATGATTATACCAAAGCCATTGAATTAAAACCTGATGATGCAGATGCTTATTGTTAATGTCTGTTTCCAAATTAGTGACTTGCCCTCTTGCTCGGGATAGTTTTTTTAGAAATTTATTATCAAGA
>CAIYVS010000516.1 GCA_903929655.1 uncultured Bacteroidota bacterium
CGTGTACTGAACCACTCATTGAATTTCTGTTTATGGTCGCGGGATATGAAGCCTTTTTCCTTAAAATTAAATGGCATATCCAGCCCACCACCGGCAAATAAAAATTGCCTGTGTGCCATATTGCCGAATTTAATGCCCAGGGGCATGCCTATATTGTAAGTGCGGCGTTTAATAGTGCTGTCATTATTATTGGTCTTTTCAATAAAGCCTATATTTTTAATATCTACACCTGTAAAAACGCCCCATTGCTTATTAAAATCGCAGTGAAACGTTACACCGATATTTACGAAAAGTGTGAACCGCAGTACGGCCATCCTGTTTGTATAGCCCGGCCTTTGCATAGTAGCGGTAGAGAATATGGCGCCGTCGAAAGCGCCGGCACTGCAATAATTATTTTTTAAAAACAAGGGCCTGATGGTATCCGCTGCAGGTACCAGTTTGGCATAAGATGAAGAACAAATAGCAAAGAAAAAAATAGCTGAAATGGTGCCAAGTCTCGCAAATTGTGTCATAGAACATTTTGAAAAGCGAAGTTACGCAAACAAAGGGCCTGTAAAAATTTCAGTTTTATGTGTTTGGCATAGCTATTGTCCCTTATCTTTATTCCTCCTAATAGTTTGAAAAGAGGAAAATATTGGACAGAATGTCTCAAATGGAATCAATGTTAGATATGTTTATAGGCCAATCTGAGCAGGAAATGGAGTTTATGCCTATAGTACCCTTAGGTGAGGATGAAATGGGCGAACAGGAAAAAGGCAGCCTTCCTACCGAAATACCGATAATTGCACTGCGTAATACAGTGCTCTTCCCTAATGTGGTTTTACCCATCACAGTGGCACGCGATAAATCCATAAAAGCTATTGCAGATGCCCAGAAAAATAATAAATGGATTGGTGTGGTAGCCCAGAAAGACGCTACGAATGATGATCCTAACACGGCGGATATTTACCACATAGGTACACTTGCCAAAGTGGTGAAGCAGATAAAAATGCCCGATGGAAATACAACCATTTTCATCATGGGACGCATGCGCTTCCAGGTAGAAGAATTCATTCAACTAGAACCTTTTTATACTGCACGTATAAAATACCTGGAAGACCAGTTTCCTGAAAAGGATGCGGAATTTGATGCAGTTATCTCTTCGATAAAAGATTATTCTGAGAAGATAGCCCAGCAATCGCCGAATATGCCCAATGAGGCCAGTATTGTGCTCAGGAATATTGAGCAGCAATCCTTCCTCATGCATTTTGTGGCGTCCAATATAGCCGCAAAACTTGTTGACAAGCAGGAACTGCTGGAAGAGAACAACGTAAAATTGCGGGCAGAACGCTTATTGCAGCTATTGCAAACAGAACTGCAATTGGTGGAACTGAAAAATGAGATCACCAATAAGACACGTGTTGATATTGACAAACAACAGCGCGAATATTTTCTGCAGCAGCAATTAAAATCCATTCGTGAAGAACTGGGAGGAGAACCCAATGAAAGGGAAGTAAAGGACCTGCAGAAGCGTGCCGAAGGGAAGAAATTGCCCGAAGCAGCCAGGGAACTCTTTAAGAAAAATATTGAAAAGCTGGAGCGTATGCACCCCAGCACACCGGATTATTCCGTTGTCTATAATCACCTGGACCTGATGCTCGACCTGCCATGGGGAGAATATACCGAAGACAGTTACGATCTTAAAAAAGCCCAGAAAGTATTGGATAACGACCATTACGGAATGGAAAAAATAAAAGAGCGCATACTGGAGTACCTCGCTGTCCTGAAACTGAAAGGAGACATGAAATCTCCTATACTTTGTTTTGTTGGCCCTCCCGGCATTGGTAAAACATCTTTAGGCCGCAGCATTGCCAATGCCATTCAGCGCAAATATGTTCGCTTCAGTTTAGGAGGCCTTCATGATGAAAGCGAATTGCGCGGGCATCGCAAAACATATATTGGCGCTATGCCGGGCCGCATTATCCAGTCTTTAAGAAAAATAAAATCGGCCAATCCCGTATTTATATTAGACGAGATCGACAAGATAGGCAATGACTTTCGTGGCGATCCCAGTTCGGCACTGCTCGAGGTTCTGGACCCGGAACAGAACAATTCATTCTACGATAATTACCTGGAGCTGGAATTCGATCTCTCCAAAGTATTGTTCATAGCCACAGCCAACAGCCTTAGTGATATACAGCCTGCATTAAGAGACAGGCTGGAAGTAATACAGCTTACCGGCTATTCTACCGAAGAAAAAACAGAGATCGCAAAACGACATCTCCTGCCAAAGCAAAAAGACCTGCACGGGCTAACCAAAGTGCCGCTCAAATTTCCTGATAAAGTGCTTGTCAAGATGATTCAGGAATATACCAGGGAATCAGGTGTTCGCGAACTGGACCGCTTACTGGCCAGTGTGATGAGATCAGTTGCAAAACATGTTGCCATGGAACATGAGGTAGCTCCCCAGGTAACCGTGGAACAAATAGAAGATGTATTGGGCAAACCCCGCTATACAAATGATATATACACCAGGGGCCACCCGGCAGGTGTGGTTGTAGGTCTTGCATGGACTTCAGTAGGTGGCGATATTTTGTTTATTGAAACCATCCTCTCTAAAGGAAAAAGCGGCGGACTCACGCTTACCGGCAACCTCGGTAATGTAATGAAGGAAAGTGCATCAACCGCCTTGTCTTTCCTGAAAGCACATGCTGCCGAGTATGGTATCAAAACAGAACAATTTGAAGAAACCAACATTCACATACACGTACCCGAAGGCGCAGTGCCAAAAGACGGGCCAAGTGCAGGTGTTACCATGCTGACCTCACTTGTATCTGCATTCACAGGCCGTAAAGTAAAACCTTTCTTTGCCATGACAGGCGAGATCACCTTACGCGGCCAGGTATTACCCGTGGGCGGCATTAAAGAAAAAGTGCTTGCTGCAAAACGGGCAGGCATAAAAGACATCGTTATGTGCTCTCAAAACCGGAAAGATGTAGAAGAAATAAACAAAGACTACATCAAAGGCATGAAATTAATGAGCTTTTTGAAGAAATGAAAAGAGAAAAAGAAGGGAATGGAGAAAATATGCAAAGATAAAATTCTGATGATGACGATGAGTCTTAAAATGATTTTACAGGGGCCACACACAAAACTC